>JBGCFH010000052.1:0-3162 GCA_045106825.1 Saprospiraceae bacterium
ACAACACCCAAAAATCTATCCATCCAGTAGCTTTCTGTATTACTGACTCTGATTCGATTTTCGGGATAATCGCCCATTCTTACAATAATCAAATTTTTGTCGGGACGAACGAAAATAAATTGATTTAAAATACCTTCAGCAAGGTAAGCTTTGTTGTAATCTCGAACCCAATGAAAACCGTTATTACTAAAAACACCTTCTACATTTGGGTTATTTGCCTTATATGTTGCGGCTAATGTTGAATCTTGAAAAACCTTAGTAATTGACGCTGACCACCATTGATTTTTATAACCTTCTTTGTATAATGTATTAAAATTAGTGGTTGTTTCTACCCAAGATTTTGATAATAATTGTTTACCGTTCCATTTTCCTTTATTTAAAAATAATCGACCTAATTTAGCAAAGTCAATCGGAGCAGCATTAAGTGCTGCAAAGGCTTTCACCGTTTTTCGCTTTTTAGAATCAATACTCCAACTTGCATCATATTGCATACCTAAAGGTTGCCAAATTTTCTCTTGCATATATTCGTAGAGTTTCTTTTGACTTGCTCGTTCGACAATCATTCCTAAGATTTGTGTATTAATACTTTGATAGTTAAACGCACCATAATCCGAACCAATTTCGACATTAAAAATTTCTTTTTCTAAGTTCGTTCCATAATACATTCTGACCATTGGTGTGAACATATTTATGCCACCATAATTTTCTTGATTATCAAAACCAGAACGCATATCCAAACAGTCTTGAATCGTTACTTTTTTGAAATATTCTCCTCGTTTTTTTAGTTCGGGAATATAGTTGACAATTGGTTCTGACGTATTTTTAATAAAACCATCATCTATCGCAAAACCGACTAATGTACTCGTAAATGATTTGGCAACCGAAAACGAAGGAATTTTGGAATCTGGTTGGTAATTGTCCCAATAATTTTCATATAAAATAGAATCATTACGAATCACCAAAAACGCTACAGTATTGGTGTTTTGCAACAATAAATCCAATTTTAAGGCATTATTCGGTTCAATATCATATGTTTTTGTAAATTCAAAAGGCGTTGTACTTTTTGGTAAATCCACCGAATCAAATTTATTAACATCATCTAAATCTGCGTACCACCAACGTACACCTCGCCATGCATGACAAGCGGTAATTAAAGTAATACAAGCAATTGCAACCGTTATTTTGAGTATATTTTTCATAGTATTTTGATGTTCAAAGTTCAACTGTTTTTCTTATTCGATGATTCAATTATTCCCTTTTCGGTATAAAATTGATAGTCACCACCGAGATTTCGGGGCAGGCAGAATGCACGAATTTTCACAGATAAACAGTTGATTTACAACTAATTATTTGTGGATTCATGGAAAACAAATACATTAGTTTATTAACGGAATAGGAATAGATAATAAATAATTGAACGTAGATTTCTTTATTAAAACACAAACTACTAAAAAAAATCGGTGTTAATCTGGGAAAAAAAATTGTGAACCAAAATTTAACAATTGTGATTTCTATTTTTTGCATAATCTAAAAAGTGGAATTATCCTATATATTCAGGATAATTCCACTAATAATTGCAATATGCAAAAAAACTATTTCAATTTTGCTAAAGCTATTTTAATTCTACTAACTGCTTCACGAATACTATCTTCGGATGCAGCATAAGATATACGGAAACATTCAGGTGCTCCAAATGCATCTCCTCCAACTGTTGCTACATAAACATTCATTAGTAAATATTCGCAGAAATCACCAGAGTTGTTGATTGTAAACTCACCATTTGTTTTACCAAAATAATAACTACAATCAGGAAAAATATAAAAAGCACCTTTAGGATTATTAATTTTCAAACCTGGTACTTCTTTTAATAAACTGATGATTAAGTCACGACGTTTATTAAATTCGTCACGCATCTCGAAAGTTGGCTTCAGGTCAGCTTCCAAAGCGTGTGCTGCACCCATTTGAGCGAAAGCATTTGCACCAGAAGTCACTTGACTTTGTAATTTACTACAAGCTTTCACAATATGTGTTGGACCACCGATATAACCCAAACGCCAACCTGTCATCGCAAAACCTTTTGCAAAACCATTGACTGTAATTGTTCTATCTTTTACACTTTCGATGCTACCGATACTGGTATGACCATCGCTAAAGTTGATGTATTCATAGATTTCATCAGAGATGATAACCATTTTATCATGTTCTGCTACGACTGCGGCAATCGCTTCCAGTTCCTCACGAGTATAAACCGAACCCGTCGGATTACATGGAGAGGAAAAAATCATAAACTTTGTTTTGTCCGTAATTGCTGCACGAACTTGCTCTGCTGTTACCTTAAAATCTTGCTCAATACCTGCATATACTGGAACTGGTGTGCCACCAGCTAACTTAATAATCGCTTCATAACTTACCCAATAAGGTGCTAAAACAACGGCTTCATCGCCTTCGTCCAATAAAGAAAATGCCAAGTTGAAAATAGATTGTTTTGCACCATTTGACACCGCAATCTGATTGACTGTAAAGTCCAAATCGTTATCTCTTTTAAATTTATTCACGATGGCTTGACGCAATTCTACTAAACCTGGTACTGGCGTATATTTCGTATATCCATTATCCAAAGCCTGTTTAGCGGCTTCTTTGATGTGTTCTGGTGTATCAAAATCTGGTTCGCCCAAACTCAAACTAATAACATCTTTTCCTTTTCCTTTTAAGTCACGAGCTAATTGAGCCATCTTGATTGTTGCAGACTCTTTCATGTTTAAAATTCGCTTCGAAAGCGGATTTGCTAATGTGGTTTCCATGAAGTTTATTTTTTGTTAATATTGCTTTTACAGAATATTGTATCACTACTTTATTAATGTGCGATACGTTTTTTAAATCGGCACAAAAATACATTTACAAATTGATAGATAGTTAAGTATTTCGCAATATGTTATAGATTTTTTCAAAGTATCATCATTTTGTTAGAAAATTAAAATGATGAAAGTCATTAGATTTGGTACTTTGAATTTTTTTTAATAAAAATTCATGTTTCGCTGATATTAAACTTAAAAATGAAAATATTACGTTTTGCCTTGCAAAACAATCATCTCACGCAGATTTCGCAGATTCACGCAGATTTTTCATTAACAAAATTATTTTTTTGGTTGTTTGACAATTTTT
>JBGCFH010000053.1:0-25218 GCA_045106825.1 Saprospiraceae bacterium
GGCACATCAACACCATCGGTAATTATTGTATCTATAATTGTAATTTCAGGTAGGACAACTAAATCCAAAATCACGGTAGAATCACAACCTTGCCATGTTTGTAAAATATCGGTGAAAGTTCCCGAAGTTGTGTAAGTTGAAGTTCCAACGGTGAAAGATTGATTATCACAAATCGTTTGATTCAAAGTTGTTGTTTGCGTTGGATTGACGATTAAATTTAATGTAACGGTTGAATCACAACCTTGCCAAGTTTGTAAAACATCGGTGAACGTTCCTGAAGTTGTGTAAGTTGAATTTCCAACGGTGTAGGATTGATTATCACAAATGGTTTGATTCAACGTTGTCGTTTGCGTTGGATTAACAATCAAATTTAGTGTTACGGTCGAATCACAACCTTGCCAAGTTTGTAAAACATCGGTGTACGTTCCCGAAGTCGTGTAAGTTGACGTTCCAACGGAGAAAGATTGATTATCACAAATGGTTTGATTCAAGGTTGTCGTTTGCGTTGGATTAACAATCAAATTCAATGTTATGGTAGAATCACACCCTTGCCACGTTTGTAAAATATCGGTATAAGTTCCCGAAGTCGTGTAAGTTGAAGTTCCAACGGTGTAAGTCTGACCTTGACAAATATTTATGGCAAGATTAGTTGAGGTTGAATACAAAGTGTAAGTCGTATTAACCGTACTATCACAACCGTATTGATTGGTAAGAATTTGAGTAAATAATCCTACTTGATTTTGGTCGCAAGTTAGTGCTGACAGGTTGGTAATGTTTGATGGTAACAAACTCGTCGTTGTTACAACAACACTATCACAACCATTATAATTAGAATAAACTTGATTGACTGTACTGACATTGGCAGGATTACAAGATGTTAAATTGATATAGGTATAATCATTATTAGCAGCAGTTGTATCCAAGTTAAGATTAAGCGTGAATAATTGTGAATTAGACGCATTATTCCCGATTTCTTCAATTTTTAAATAGTAAGTATGACAAGCTGTAATCGTTTGTTGAAGATTTACATTTCCGCCTGAAGATCCACTTGCTGATTTAATAAAATTCTGATTATCGTCGTACAAATACATTCTCAAAGACATATTTGAGGCAACATTAAAAATATTGGCCGTAAACTGACCTGATAAAGGTGGCGTAAATTCAAAATAGTCAACATCTCCTGTACTTCTTATTTGTGCTTGAAATGTTCCTTGATGTGGAATAGTTGCTGCGTTGTTGAAATCATTATTCCATTCGTAAACGTCAGAAGTATCAAGGCCAAAAGTAATATTATGTAATTGAGGGTTAGAACTTGCACTACTACTTGTGCTATTAGAACGAATTTTAAAGTAATAAATACCTGCGGAATTAACCAATTCCTCAAATGATATATTCCCTCCTGAACTTGCCCATGTTGCATCTAACAAGTTTTGATTTTGGTCATACAATCCAAGGTATAATGGTATATTAGAACCAACATTGTTGATAGATGCAGTAAGAACGCCTGATTTTGGTATCGTAACTTTATAAAAATCTTCATCACCTCGGCTTCTAATTTGCCCTTGTATTGTAGTGTCATAAGACATTTCGGTTGCACTTGCAAAGTCATTATTCCATTCGTAAACGTCAGAAGTATCAAGACCAAAAGTAATATTATGTAATTGAGGATTAGAACGTGCACTACTACTTGTACTATTAGAACGGAATTGAAAGTAATAAATACCTGCGGAATTAACCAACTCTTCAAATGATATATTCCCTCCTGAACTTGCCCATGTTGCATCTAACAAGTTTTGATTTTGGTCATACAATCCAACATATAATGGAATATTCGAGCCAACATTTGTAACATCTACAGTCAATACTCCTGCTCTCGGTATCGTAATCTTAAAATAATCTTTATCGTAATCTGGATTAATACTTGCTTGAATCGTACCTGTCGCAACCGTTTGAGCTTGACTAAAATTATCATTAGGCTCAATTTCCGTTTGAGCATAGATTGAAGTTGTTATGCTTATTGCAATGAATAAGCATATGAATTTTTGAATAGTTTTCATAGTTTTTTTTGAATTTGTATTTTGATATAAAAAAGTATATAAAATTGAGTGTATCACTCATATTCAATTATTATCCTCCGTAACTTCTATGACAATATCAAAGTACCCTTTATTTCTTTCAGGCTTCATATCATTCATAATTATCGTGAGATACCCCGAGTTTTCGACATTTGAAATGACAATTCCTTTATTTAAAGGTTTTAGTCGTTTATCTCCGATTTTATAAAGTAATTGACCATGATTGAAAGAGCTATAGATTTTTCTTTCTATTAATTTACGATGTCCTTTAGGACTACTTTCTATTTTGTCATTAAGAAAAAAACCATCTTTAAAAAGGATAAATCCTTGAGCATTTATGACCACTTTACTTCCTTTTTTGATATAAATAGAGGTTTCTAATCTTTTGCAAGCTATTGCAGCATATACCTTTTTATTCCCTATTGTATTTATTAGTTCTGCTTCGTTGACGACCCTTTGTCTTTCTGTTTCAAGTCTATATTTATATTTAACAGCAGTAAATACTGTATTAAGAAGAAAAGGGCTTTCATAAACTGTTTCAGTACGTCCATCAGTATATTCATATGTAATTTTTTCAGTAGGTGTTGTACTAATCCCCTCTATTAAGACATCAATTATTAACGGTCTACTTGTGTACATTTGTTTATTTCCTTGCCCTGATTTATTTCGCCAATAGCGTTCTACAGTTAAACTTGGTTCTGTAAAATCACTATTAGTGTACATATCTGCTAATAGATTCATGGCTTTTTTTTCGCCTGCTTTTGCAGTTGCTTCCATCCAATAAAAAGAATTTCCTTTATGTACATTTTCGACAATATCCTCATTTAAATAGCAAAGTCCTAAAAGATACATTGCATTACGATAGCCTAAATCTGCTGCTTTTTTTATATACGCCATTCCTTTTTTATAATCTTTAGGAATACCTTGATCTCCTTGAAAATAAAAATCCGCTAATTTCATTATTGCACTACAAGAACCACTATCTATTGCGGTTTCTAACAAGTGAATAGCTTTATCCGAGTCTATCCTAATACCACCTTTCCCTTCGGTGTATATTTTAGAAAGTGCTACAGCTGCATCGTAGTCACCATTTTCAAAGGCTATTTTATACCACTTGATTGCTTCATTAAAATCTTTCATTGTTCCTATACCAATAAAGTATAAATCGCCAATAAGGGAAGCGGCTTGTAAGCAGTTTGCTTCATAAAGTTGGTGTAGTACTAAAAAAAGATTTCTATTTGTTTCAAAAGTTGTCTTAGCATAAATTAGTGTGTTCGCAAGGTCAAGGACAGCAAGAGGATAACTATCTTCTACTAATTTAGCTGATAAATTCCCTCCAAAATCTCTATTTTTCTGAGTCGTTTCTGGGTCGAAAAGGTAATAATTCATAAGTAAATATGCCGCTTCCATATCACCATTTAGAACCTCAGTCTTTAGTTCTGTCATATTTTGAGATAGCAGGGATAAACCCAATTCAGTATTTTGAGCATATTGACACTTTCCTTTATAGATGAATAAACCTTTCCAATTAATAGCTCTCTTATCTCCTTTAGTAATCTGTTTTTCTAAAATTGATTGACATTTTTTCACATCAATAGATGATTTACCATAGTAGAATTCTATTGCTTTTTTTCTGGCTTTGTCATTTTCATTTTTTACTACTAATTGAAAATCTTGAGAAGCAAAAAACCATTTAGTAGGAATCGTAATATTTTGTTTCCATGCTGAGTGTTTACTTTTTACTTTTAATGTAAAACTTACCTTCTTTTCAGGAATCTCAAATCCACTCTTAATTTTGAATTTAAGGTTTTGATTACCATTCGGAACTGTTTCTGTAATACTTGCCTCTTTCGTTATAATCTCAATATCATCATTCGGATTATTTGAAGTAAGTGTAAAATCAAAATTACCAATTTCATTAGTGCCAATGTTTTTAATATTTAGAACAATTATTCCTGTTTCATTCACTCTAATTATATCATCATTCTGATTACCTTTGAATGTAGAACTAATTAAGTTGATAGAACTTCGATTGTCTTCAATGATTAAGTTTTTTACAACCATTTTAGAGGCACTTGATTTAAATTTAATAGAATGAAGTCCATGATGATAAATTGAAACTTTACTAACTTCATTTTCATTAATAAAAAATTTAATCAATGAACCTGATTTTGTAATCTTCAAATCATTATACTCGCCAAACTTAATTGGTAATTTGTTTTTACTTGTATAAATGGGGCGTTTCCAATCATCAGTTTTAAATATTACAGGCTTTCCATCTTTTAACCCAAATTGATAAACTGTATTTTCTGTTTTTAAGGATATTACTTGAATTCCTTTTTTCTGTACTTTCACTTCAGTTGATACAACATAATCTATAATGGGCATTGTATTCGTTCTACGCTTAATTATATAATTAGCAGATGATGGTCGAGAGGTAGAATTTAGCATAAGATTTCCTTTTTTAATCTCAACATTGGATAAGTCCCAACTATTCCTATTGTCACTAAAGTTTTCAAAAAAAAGTAAACTCCTCCCACAAGGATTTGTAGGATCATTATTCGGTTTAAATTCAAAATAGGTAACTATTTCTTGTCTTTCCCCATAAATTACCTTCGTTTCTTCTCTTACACTTCGTAGTTGATATTGATTGTTACAGTATTTTTGTAACTCCTTATAAGTTAGGTTTTTAGTCGGTTCTACAAAATAAAAACTTGGACAATCCCCTAATCTTTGATTTGTTTTGATAGCATGTTTAATTAGATTTCCCTGCGAAATCATCTTATTAGGAAATAGCATGATACTAAAAAAACAAATGGTTATAATTTTTTTTTGTATACTCATTTTTTTATTTTTTACATTTATTTACCAATTGTATAAAATAGTCCACCAGTTAATCTAACTGATCCAAAGGGACTTTTTACAGATGCTCCTGCTGAATTAATAGCTTTCACATCTCCGCTTCGTACTCCATTAATACTCGCATTGGTGTATATTCCCAATTTGTTGGAAACAAAGAATCTTAATCCTACTTCATAACCATCCCAAACGGCACTCTTTATAAATCCTGTAGGTTGTACATTATGAAATGAATTAAAAGATAAAAGGACATACAATGGCATTTGAAGCCTTTTTCCTTTGCCTAAGGTATATCCTACGGCTACACTTCCTTGCGTAATACTTTCTATTGTTCGATAAGTATTTGATGTATCTGATAATACAGAATATGATAATTCAAACTTAACGGTTTGCATTTCTGAAAAAAGAGAATTTTCAACAAGGATATGGACTCCATAATGGATATTATTCATTTCTAATATCTTACTTCCTAATGAGGTGTACATTCCTCCTATTCCTGCTTGCCTAATTTGACTAAAGGAATCTACTGTTAAGAATAATTGTAAAATAAGTAAACAACTAAAAATAATTTTTTTCATAACTTCATTTTAAGGTTTTATAATATTGTTTTCATTCCTAATTTGTTCGGTTTAAATTCTTGATTTTGCGTGTCATCGAACACAACACTCAAAATAAATGGAATCAATTATAATTGATATTTATAATATGATTATAATCAAGTGATTTCTTTTTATATTTGTTTTAATCAACTGATAATCAATTATAAAAAACAGATTAACATTTATGCAAAACGAACCAATCACCAACCTTGTCAAATACATCAAAACCAAATACGGTACAAAAGCCATTAATCATTATTTGAATAAAGAATATCCAAATAAAAGATATAGCGATTGGAAACTATGGGAATATCTCAAAAATGCAACGTCACGAAACAACAAGAAATATCCTTTAGATTATACAATTATTGATAGAAAAATCTTTAAAATCGCAAAAAGCCCAAAAGACGATAAACATCCAAGAATCCACTCCGTCAGTCGTTTATTTCAAAAAATAAAACGCTTCTCTGTTCGGAACTATCTCAATGAGCGAAAATTGCTTTTTGAGTGGCTGTTCTTAAAATCGGTTCAAGATGACAAATCAAATATGTATCCTCAAGCTTTAAATCAATTTAAAACCCATCTTAAATCGAACACTAATACAGAATGGCAACATTACATAGGACATCATTATCATTTGGAAAAATATCGACATAAGGATAGTAATGAAAACCCCAAAATAGAAGATTTAAAATTATCTTATCAATATTTAGAGCAGTTTTATCAGCAGCGTTTAACATTGCTCAACCTTGAAATTAGTGATAACAACAAGGATAAAGGTATTCGTCAATCGTTATTTGGAAACTTAAAGTTTCAAAAGGAAAATCCTCAAACACCAATTAGCGAACTACAAAATAAACTTCATGATTTTGATAGTTCTGACAAAAATGCACTTGAAAAATATGCTACACTTATCGCACAATTTGAACAAATGTATTTTGAAAGAAACTACAAGACCAATGAACTCGTCAAAGTGTTAGAGTTTTTAATCAATATCGCAACAAGAGCATTTCGAGAAGGACAACAACAATTGTTACGTTTTCATCTCAATAACTTACAAAGACTTGGTTTTCAAGAAAAATTACTTTTTGAAAATGATAAACTTCCCATTAAGCAATATATTAACTTCATGTCAATAATATTGGCGATTCGAGGTACTGAAGAACTTACTCGATTTGCCACAAAATATATCATAGATATTATTGATGAAGATGAACATATTGCGACTTACTTCAAAGACGTTTTTATTACTTTTCATAATCATCACTTTGAAGAAGTAATCGAAATTATCAACCGAAATGAACAAAATGTACATCCTAAAAAGAACCTATTTATCAAATTAAGGATATATACTTTCTTGATTAGAAGCTGTTACGAGATAGAAGTTATTAGTGCTTGGCAATTCAAGTCTTCAACTTTTATGCTCAATGAAAAACTAAATAATTTTGAAATTTTTCTAAAAAGAAATCAACTCAATATTCCAAATGTTGTTGCTTTCCAAAACTTTATTAAGACGATTAAAACATTGAAAAAACAACCTGATATCAAAGAACTTTTTAACTTAACTAAAGATATATTCACCAATCCCAATACACATCAAACATGGCTACTTAAAAAGATTGATGAAGCCATAGATTTTCAACTTTCGTAAATTATAGGATAGTAAGTGATAAGCTTACTATCCTACTTTCTCTTACTTTAAAGTGATGTTTTCATTATCGACTTCACCTCCCCAACTTGCAGAAAGTATATAATCTCCAACAGGAAACGTACTTGTATCAATTGTGTGTTCAGAAGCATTATTCAAAATTGTACTATAGACAACTTCATCATTTTCATTCATTAATTGTATCGTCACAACGCCACCAATTTGTATGTCCATAGTGACTTCGCTTCTATCAATCATTACAATATCAATAACATTTGTAGGTGCGAAATTCTGTGTCGCAGAAACAAACAAACACGAAAATGTTAATAACAATACGCTGAAATAAACTTTACTAATTTTTTTAATTGAAAGCATAATTTTGAAAAAATTATACTTGTGCTACTATCAATTATTCATGACTAATATTTAATAGACACAAGCGAGTGATTGAATCATATTGCTTGTGTACCGGTACTTTATTCTTGCAAGATGTCGAACAACACTTTTGTTAAATTCGATACTGCAATGATAAGGGCTATTTTTTTCATTAAAATATTAATGGAAAATAAAAAATGCAACCTTAAAACACTCATTATCATCACTTTATGTAGTTTTTATCATTTCGGTTAATAGAGATTGTTCTTATAGGTAATCTTGTAACTTTATCCTTATTCAAGGATTTACAAGAGTTTTAGCCTATTTCAAAAGTTGCAAAAATGTTTTTTACAAAAAACTTGTTTTGCAACTTTAACCGTTTTCACCAATGGTTAAAGTTTAGAAAAATACTAATTTATTGTAGTGCTGAAACTAACTTTTAGAGAAAGCTAAATGAGTTAAGTAATCAGATAAGAGAGCGACACAAGGTGATAAAATCAATTTTAAATTTCCTAACTTATAAATACTACAAAAAAATAGAATATATTTATCAAAAGAAGAAAAAAGACTATAAATTATTGATAATTAGTGTTTTATAATATTTTTAAATGATGGTTTTTATATAGTTTTCGTCTCATGATTTGAATAAAAATGTAGCCTATATTATAGAATATCATACTATTTCTCAATCAAAAAGGGTTCATTCATTCATACCAAAACTCAATTTTATATGCCAAGATACAAAGCTAAAGACATCGCTTTTTTGATAGAAAAGGTGACAACGTTATGGGGAAAAACTAAAGATGGTTTTAAAAGAAAAACATCTTCTGACTACAAATCTGACTATAAAGTCAAACCGTATTATGAGGAATTAAATGAATTTGTATATAATCAAGCTCATAAAAATAGGATAAATAAGGATGATTTTTTTAACAGAATCAAAGATTATAGAACCTTAAAAAAGTATCATGAAAATGCTAACGAACTACTTAAAAAAGGGAAAGAGGAAACGGTTTTTGCTCGGCAAGATATTATCGAAATGCTAAAGCGTTGTGTCGGAAATACAAAAATCCGACCTGTCATTCCAAGCAAAAAATATACAGTTGGAGATTTAGAAGGAAGATGGACTGTGTTGATGCGAAATACTGAAAAGCCTAAAGGATTTAGTACAGAAGCAACCATAAAAAAGATTAACGATAAACAACAAATAACGCTTAAATTACAAAATCGAGATTATAAAGGAATGATGGAAAAAGTTTCTGATAAAGAAACTTATGCAACTATCTTAACAGGAAGAAGTGTTTTCCTTCAAATGAATTTTGATTTTACCCAACAACATCAAAATATAATTTTCATTGGTACTTATGGTGGCAGATTACCTGTATATAATAGTCCGCCTTATGGCGAAATTTTTTTAATCCGTGAAGGTGCAGTTGATAGGTACTTAAATGGAGAACAGGTTTCGTTTTCTGTTTTGGCGGCTGTTCTTGCGGATAATCCTAATACAACAAATAGCTTAACAGAGGTTTATCACGACTTCAATGGTTCTAAAGCGGAAACGGCGTTTTTGCCAAATCCGATACCAGTAAATTCCGTTGTTAGCAAATTTTCCAAATCATTGAATATTGTTTTAGGAAGTCTTTTATTGATTTTAGGAATCTGGATTTTTTCAAATAAGAATAACAATGATAAATCTTCACCAATTTCAACATATCAAGATAAAGCACCAAAAAAAGGTTCAAACGAGTCTTTTAATGAATCAATAGATTCTACGATGGAAGATACTTCTTTATCTCAATTGTCTAATTCAATATCTGATAAAGTAACTTATGAAACGATTATAGATAGTCAATTAATAGTGCAAAAAGACAGTATTATTAATTCGTTAACAGTTGACTTAACTCAATCTAATAGTATTTGTCTTAGTGATTCTTGTATCAATAGTTATTTTTTAGAAACAGAATTAAGTCGTTATTATAAATATAAATCTGGAAGTGCCGGAAGTGGAAAAAACTCAATATCTAAATATTATAAAGAAAAGAAATATAATATAATAATAGAGATACTAAGTAAACGTCAAATTGAAGATTTATCTACTAATGAATCAAGTTTTTTAGCACTATCCTATTTTTATACAAAACAATATAATACTGCAAAGCCAATATTTGAAATCGCAAAAAAACTTGTAGAAAACACTCCAAACAATCAAGCAATCAACTGGTTATCAATCCTTAACGAATACATAATAGAAGTACAAAGAGGTAGATTTGATACTTCTAACTTTCAACGATTAAAAACGAAATCTCAAGTAATTGTTAATAACATTAATCATTCATATAATACACAAGCAACTGAAATAACAAAACAAATCAATTGCATTCTGACACGAAACTAAAATCCTATAACACCATGAAAACGATTATTTTAATTATTATTTGCATAATTGGAATTACATCTTTGTCTCAAGGACAAAATCAAACCATTGATGACTTAGAAGATTTAATTGTACAAATTGAAAAGAATTATATTAATTATGAACCTATAAAAATGATTCATACAGGAAATGATATAAAAAAGTGTTACATAAAACTGTTAAAAGAAGGAGAGGACTCTTTGTTAGTAACTTCAATTTATATTAAAGGATTATTCATTGTTACTTTAAATTCATTAAATAGACTTAGGGATAAACAAAATATAATACTATCTAAGCAATTAACAAACTTGAATATAAAGGAATTAGATGTAATTTTTAAAAATAAACATTTTAAAAATAGCTTGCCAGAGTATTATTTAGGTGAATATTATTATTATAAAGGATATGACGAATCTTTAAACCCTAATGGTGATATAAATAAAGTCCGAGAATATTATTACAAAGCAATAGCATTTCTTACTGATTCCAATTCTATAAAAACGTTATCATTATTAAAAGGAGAAATTTTTAATGATTTAGGTATTATTGAAATGGAACAAGGTGATTATACTTCTGCTGTGGTACATCTTCAATTAGCATCATTTAATTATAAACGAGATCTTAGTTTATTAAAAAGCAAAAAGCATAAGTTTGTTGAAATTAAACACGCTACAAATATGCTAAACCATGCAGAGGTATTAAGTCGTAGTAGTAAAATAGAATTAGCATTAGAGTATGTTAATAATGCAATTAACATTTACAAAAAATATGAATCGGATAGATTTAATGAAAATGAAGTTAAAAATTGGTATTTTTTAATTTTTTCAAAAATGTATCAAATAAAATTTTCTATTTTAAAAACCCAACTCAACACTAATGAAGTTACTTTAAAAAAATTTGAAGAGCTAAAAAAGACGCTTGACTTAGGATTAGAGATGCTTGATTCTATAGAAAACACCGTTTTGGGTAGAGATATTCTTAAGATGTTAAGAAGTAATTATAATTTACATAAGTCCGATTTACTTTTTAAACAAAATAGACACGACGAAGCCAAATTATTATTTTACAGAATAAAAAGTCAACTGAATAAAAAAGATAAAGAATTGGCTTACTTGTATTTCCAAGTTGGTGAAATTTATGTAAATCATTTAAAAAGCGACTCTGCCAACTATTATTTAAAGGAAACAATGAAGCTGATTAGAAAACAAAAAAAGTCTTATAGTAATGATATTATAAACATTCAGTGCCGTACCTTAATGGCTAAGGTTTGCAGTTTTAGTGAAAAAGAGGAAACTTGGAAACAAGGTTTAGAATTGTGTGATCAGGCAATTATAGATATAGATAATATTAGAAATAAAATACGAAAGGATGGTTTTTTGGGAAGCAATTATTTCAATTTTTATAATAAGATTGTAGATTTTCCTTTCCAATGGAGTATTACATTAGCACTAAAACTTTACAAAAAAACAAATGAGGAAAAATACTTGCAAAAATTTTGGATGTATAAGGAACGGAGCAAAATGGCAACGTTTAGAAAAATTTTAACTCAAAATAATTCTCATAACAACACTTCTAATTTAATAAAAAATCGATTAAACTATTATTTAAACGAAGTCGAAATTAGTCCTAAAGCTGAAAAAGAGGTTGCTTTTGATATTTTTTATAAAGAATTCTCTCTATTAGATTCTATGAACAAGGAGAATATTAAAAAGGTATTAAATCAACAAGATACAGAAGTAAGTTCTATTGAGATTGTTAGATATAACAATTTGCAATCAAATTTAGAAGATTCTACATTAATAATTGAGTTTATAGAATATCAACATAATATATACATTATTTATCTTGCCAATAATAATAATAATAATAATAATAATAAACCTCAAATTAAAATAATTCCAAACAATAATAATTTTAAACAGTGGATTGAAGATATACTTGAGGTTACATCAACGTCAATAGGTGAATTAACAAAAGTACAAAAAGAAAGTCAATTTCAACAGTATAAAATTGCTGCGAGTAAATTATATAAACTGTTATTAACTGATATTTTAGATAGACAGGAGTTCAATACAATTAACAGATTAGTCTTTATCCCAAATGGTCAACTTTCACATCTTAATTTTGAAATGTTAATAACTAAAGCTTCTAATGCTACAAAATATAATTCAACGCTCCCATTTTTAGTGAAAAAATATGCTTGTACTTACGATTATTCGGTTTCTGTTTGGTACGAACTTCAAAATAAGCAAAACTATAAAACTAATGGTAATATACTTTTAATTGAAACAAATGATACTTGTAAATATTCTCGGGAAAGTGCTGTTAGTGAAAAAGGAATTACCTTTCAATATAACTATAAGATTACAGGAAATAACGCCAAAGATACTTTTAAATCTATTTTGAATAATCATAGTACCAATATATTATTGATAAGAACTCATGGTTACAAACATTCAAATCCTTTCAAATCACATTTATTGCTGAATTGTTTGGACACAACAATTTATGAAAAATTTGAACTTTGGGAGTTTTATGGCAAAATACGATTAAATTATAATCTCGTTATTTTAGATGCTTGTCTTAGTAATTATAGTGATTTTAATAGCAATGAAGGTATGATTTCCTTAACCAGAGGTTTTCGTAGTGCTGGTTCTCCAAGTGTTATTTCCACATTATGGGAAGTAAGTGATTATACTTCAACAAAAATATCACTTGATTTCATTGATTTTTTAAATCAAGGTTTATCAAAAGATAAAGCACTTCAACAAGCCAAATTAAAATTAATAAATGAAGAAATATCGGCACCATATTATTGGGCAGGAAACATCTTAGTCGGCAATCGAAATGGTATCGTACATTAAACTTTTCTAAAAATATAGAATAAAATCCATCATATATTTCAAAAGCGTATTTCTAAAAAATTAGAAATACGCTTTTTATTTTAAAACCACTTAACAATTCGTCACTTGTTATAAAAAATGGTTAGATTTACTCAATCTGATAGTTTTACTAATTATCTCCAATTATCCATTTTTTATTCTCAATTGTCCATTCTCAATTATCCATTATCCATTCTTTAATTACTACCTTTGCAGAAAATTTTTCAAAAACAAACGAACTAATAAAAACGATAAATTATGATCTACTCATTATATATCATAGTTTATAGTTCATAGTTACAACCAATGATAAACGTCAATATCATATCAGGACAAGCGACACAATATCTTTCTGAAAAAATCGCCAACTTTTACGGTCAACCATTGACTGATGTTCAACTAAAAACTTTTAGCGATGGAGAAATGCAACCAGTTATCAATGAATCTGTGCGTGGTGCATATGTATTCTTGATTCAATCTACGATGGCACCTTCGGACAATTTATTTGAGTTATTACTAATGATAGATGCTGCAAAAAGAGCTTCTGCAGGTTATATCACAGCAGTTATACCTTACTTCGGTTATGCTCGTCAAGATAGAAAAGATAAGCCTCGTGTACCAATCTCGGGACGTTTAGTGGCTAATTTATTGGAAGCAGCCGGAGCAAATCGTATTATGACAATGGATTTGCACGCTGACCAAATTCAAGGATTTTTTGATATTCCAGTTGATCATTTACAAAGTGATGCGATTTATATTCCTTATTTAAAAAGTCGTAAAGACATTAATATGGACAATGTAATTTTTGCTTCACCTGATGTTGGTGGTGTAAAAAGAGCAAGAGCTTACGCACAAGTTTTTGAAACAGACTTAGTAATATGTGATAAATATCGTGAAAAAGCAAATGAAGTAAAAGGTATCACCGTTATCGGAGAAGTAAAAGGTGCAGATGTAATCCTTGTCGATGATATGGTCGATACAGCAGGAACACTTTGTGCAGCAGCCGATGCTTTGATTACGAAAGGAGCAAATTCTGTTCGAGCAATTATTACACATCCTGTATTGTCGGGTCCAGCTTACGATAGAATTGAAAAATCACAATTGACAGAATTGTTAGTTTGTGATACGCTTCCGCTAAAACGTCAACTACCGAATATTACACAACTTTCTGTAAATCAATTATTTTCTCGTGCTTTACGCAATGTTCATGAAAATCGTTCGATAGCTGCCTTGTTCCAAAATGCAAAAGGAGGTCGTTCGATTTAATTAATATTTAAGAAATTCATACAACTTCTATCGTTTTCACGAATAGCACATTATATCAAATCGAATCTATAAAAACGGGTTGCGAGTTATTATTTTATTACAATAAATTCATCATTCGCAATCCGCAATTCGTTATACTTTTGGCAAAAAAGAAAAAATATTACGTGGTTTGGGAAGGTCACGAAACTGGAATTTTTGATAATTGGACAGATTGTCAACGCATGATTAAAAATTACAGCGGTGCGAGATACAAATCGTTCAAAACATTAGAAGAAGCACAGGAAGCATTTGGTGCTGATAGTCGAGATTTTATTGGTCAAAATAAAAAAGCGTCAAAAAGACCTTTAACGGAGGCTTCTCGTAAAGAGATCATCTGGGAAAGTTTGGCAGTAGATGCTGCGTGTAGTGGAAACCCTGGTGCAATGGAATATCGAGGTGTTGACACAAAAACTGGTTATGAGTTTTTTCGTCAAGGCCCTTTTCCGCAAGGCACAAATAATGTCGGTGAGTTCTTGGCATTAGTACACGGATTAGCTTTATTAAAACAAAAAGGTAGTACAATGCCGATTTATTCGGATTCTAAAATTGCCATCGGTTGGGTTCAAAAAAAGGTTTTTCGTAGTAAACTTCAACGTACACGAACGAATGCACGTATTTTTGAATTAGTTGATAGAGCTTTAATCTGGTTGAAAAACAATAGTTATGATACAGAAATATTGAAGTGGAAAACAAAAGAATGGGGAGAAATTCCTGCTGATTTTGGAAGAAAATAATGAATTAGTAATTGTGAATTATTAGTTATGAACTGTCAATTACTAAAATGTAGTATTTGTAATAGATTTCGAATCTAAAAATGAAAATCTATTTTCTAAATATTCCTTATTAGCAAAATTATGAAACCTATAAGATTTCAGAAATCCTATAGGTTTCATAGTTTGATAATCACGCTATTACACTTTCATCATCAGACCAAACAATTCATTCCCTTGTCGAGGTTTGATAGAATTATAGCACAATTCTAAAATACGAATATCAAAATAAGGCTCAAAATAACTGATATATTCATCTTTTGAACCACCAAACGGGCGACGAACCAAATCACCTTTTAATGGAAATGAAAACCAAAGTCCAACTAATTTTCCGCCTTTCACCAATAAGTTAGCCACCTGTTTGGCGTAAGCCTGACGACTTTCGAGCAAAGGTGGGAAGGAACAAAAAAATGTTTGTTCGACAATAATATCATATTCGCCTTCATGCTCAAAAAAATTAGTTTGAATCAAATGTTCTTTCGGAAATGTTGGAACTCGTTTGGCGAATTGCTCCAAAGGCTGTCTAACAATGTCCATTACAAATACATTCATAAAACCTTGCTGATGCAAATATTCCGCTTCGTAGGCATTGCCAGCTCCTGGAATTAATATTCGTAAATTTTTATCTTCAATTTGATCAAAATATTCCTTAATCGGTATCGAAGGATAGCCAATATCCCAACCAGTGTTTTGATTCTCATATCGAGTTGACCAATAGTTTTGTTCTGATATCGTGTTCATGTTTTTTAATTAAATAGCACAGATATTCTTATCTATGAAGAATATAAGAATAAGTAAGTTTACTTAAATATTTTGACACTTTTTTTTATAAACATTTGATTTACAGTTATTTATAAACCCTATAAAATTCTGTTAATTCTTTCGAAGAACTTACACCAACAAGAATATTTCTACTACTGAAGTAATTCTCGCATTAGGTCATTGAAAGAATTTCCTTCTGCATAATTTCTATCGCTATATCGAGTAGCACTAAATTGTAAGTTACGAATTCGATCATTTCTAAAAAGCAATTCAATTTTAATATTTCCAAACCGTTGATCAAAAGTATTATCGTCTAACACTTTAAATCGAGGTTTGAGATAATGACGCTGAATCGTTTCGACCCAAGTATTATTGTTTCGAGTTTTGTTATACGTTCGAGTATCTGACATGTATTTTTTATAATTCATCTCCAAAACTCGTTCTTTGAAATAATCAAAAAGGTAAATAAAATCATTTCGATTGTGCAATTGCTCATCAAAATGCATCACAAAACCCTTTGCAGAAGGTGTATTCAAAAAATCGATTGTTTTATCAATTTCGGATTCTCCGCTCATCACAAAACTTGCATATTGCATATTTAACCAATCCAAAACTCGTCGTTTTGCCAATGTTCGTTTCCACAAATCATAAGATTCCATCGCTTCTTCATCTCGTTCGAGCGGTTCTTGAATATAAGGTTTCACAGGACTACTTTCCTGTTCTGCCTTAAATAAATCCTTCATGTATTGCCATAAATCCATCTTCTTAGTTATTTCGCCATTAATAAGTATGAACTATTAAGTATTTTTGCTTTGCTACTTCTGATAAATATAACTTCAATTTTATCATTTATGTTTGAAAATAATCAACCAACAACCAGATGAATCAATTAATAACTTTACTAACGATACTTTTTGGAACATTTTTAATCTCTATTTCTGCCAATATTCCATTAAATGTGCCATTATTAGACACAGAAATACCTGGTACTTGGCAAACTTTTGCCGTATTAGTTTTTGCTTTTGCAACAAATAGATGGATTGCTTTATCTGCAACAGTTTTGTATTTATTAGTCGGTGGATTCGGTTTACCTGTATTTGCAGATGGAGATTCGGGTTGGTTAGTTTTGATTGGAAATTCCGCTGGTTATTTATACGGTTTTGTGATTGCGGCTTTTATTGTTGGAATTTTAGGCGAAAAAGATTGGAAAAAGGATTTTGGAAAAAGTTTCGCTGCGATGTTTATAGGAACATTGATTATACTAATATTTGGCGTAACTTATTTAGGATTTAAGATTGGACTTGAAGATGGTATTCGTTATGGTTTTACACCTTTTATTTTAGGTGCTTTTATTAAAATTATTTTAGGTAGCCTTGTTTTACCATTGTTTTATAAATTAAGTAAAATTCCATAATTTATATAAATCAGAAAAAAGGAACTTTCCTTATAATTTTTCTACATAAAAAGAGCTGATTCTTTCAAGAAGAACCAGCTCTTTTTTATAATAACTGTGTATCAATTATTTTATTTCCCACCAGGCGTTACTTGCATTGGCTTGTGCATTGGTTCTTTATTGTCTTTTGCTGCGTTTGGATCTCTCAAAACTTCACCTGTAATATTGATTGTTGTAGTAGCAGGTTCTGTATTCGCAGTAATTGTAACTGTTTTATTCTGCTTACCAACTTTTCCTTTACTATCAAAAACAACTTTGATTTCGCCAGATTTTCCTGGAGCAATTGGTTCTTTTGGCCATTGAGGAACAGTACAACCACAAGAACCTTGTGCGTTACTGATAATCAATGGATCATTACCCGTGTTTTTGAATTTATAAATATGCTCTACTTTTTCACCATCTGTTACTGATCCAAAATTAAAAGTTGATTCAGAAAACTTCATATTTGTTTTTGGGCCAGTTGGAACTGGTGGCGTTTGTGGTTGAACAGGCTGCTGTTGTGGTTGAATCGCAGGTTGACCTGGCTGACCAGGTTGTGCTGGTGTCATTGCACCATTATTTCCTGACGCTTGTAATTCGCTCGCTGCTTGTTGGCGAATAGCAGAAGAATCGGTACCAAATACACCACTTAATTGTAATACTAACAATACTGCAATTACTCCCAATAAGCCAATTTGTATTTTTTGAGCTAAACTAAAATTTTCCATAACTCGTATTTTGTTATTTTTTTAAATGTTCAAATTTATTAATATTTTAGTTATTATGAACCTTATAACTAAAACTTTAGTAACAAAGTTAATTTAATTTTTGTTTTTTTAATACACCTTAAATTTGAATTAACAGAAAAATAAGTGGAAATGGAGTTTATCTGACAGTTTTATGTGTTAGATGACTTATTCTATTTTGATTTTTAGGCTTTTTTAAATTGTGTTGAATATCAATTCTCTTAGTACTTACATGATTTTGAAGCCATTTATCCTCTGTCATATAATGAGTTATTTCATGTTTTTATCAAAAAAACTATAACTTTTCTTAAAGCCTACCAAGCATCGATATATCTTTCAGTTCCATTTAATTCTCCAATACTTTCCAATACAGAAACGATTCTTGAACGAGTATCTTTTGGATCAATGACTTCATCAAACTCCAACATTGAAGCAGCATTTAAAGCCTTGCCCTTATGATAAGCTTTCGCAACAAGTTGATTATACAATTTTTCCCGTTCCATTGGATTTTTAATCGTTTCCAACTCTTTCCTATAACCTAATTTGACAGCACCTTCTAAACCCATTCCGCCAAACTCACCAGTTTGCCAACTCAATGTAAGATAAGATTCTAACAAACTTCCACCAGCCATTGCCATTGCACCTAATCCATATGCTTTCCGTAATACAATCGTAATCATTGGAACTTCCAAAGATGCAGCAACCAAAAATAGTCGAGCAGAATGTCGAACCATTGCCGTTTTTTCGTATTGAGGTCCAACCATAAAACCTGGCGTATCACACAACGAAATAATTGGCAAACCAAACGAATCACACAATTGCATAAAACGAGCAGCCTTATCTGATGCATCACTATCAATCGCACCGCCAAGATGTTGTGTACTATTCGCAATCAAACCAATCGGACGACCTTCGATTCTTGCCAAAACCGTAACCATATTTCGAGCAAATTTTGGTCGCAATTCTAAAACAGAATCCTCATCACAAAGTGCATCAATAATCTTAGAAACCTTATAAGCATACTTTCGATTCTCAGGAATTAAATCTCTTAATTTTTCCTGATTCACGCACGTCCAATCTTTTAAATTCCCTTGAAAATAAGAAAGGTACTTTTTCGCAATAACAACTGCTTCCGCTTCATCTTTTACTAAAATATCAACGACACCATTTTCTGTTTGCAATTTTGCAGGTCCAATCTCTTTCGGATGAAAAGAACCCAAACCACCGCCAGCAATCATCGCTGGTCCACCCATTCCTAACGAAATATTTTCAGTAGCAATAATTACATCCGAAGCACCTGCAATTACTGCATTTCCTGCAAAGCAATAACCAGAAACTATCGCAATGCGAGGTATTTTTCCGCTTAGTTTCGCAAATTCCGACCATGTTTTGATATCCAATCCGCCATTAGTAATTAAGTCAAAATCCACATCGCCAGGACGTCCGCCACCACCTTCAACGAAAAAAATCATTGGCAACTTCACCTTTTTTGCCAACGACATCATTCTATCTTTTTTCTTATGATTGAATGCACCTTGTGTTCCTGCCAAAACCGTATAATCGTATGACATGACATAACATTTCGATTTTTCCTTACCAAAATATTCTACATTCACTTCACCAATTCCAGTAACTAAGCCATCTGCTGGTGTTTTTTCAATGAGTTCTTTTTCCGTTTTTCGACCTCGTTGTGCTGCTACAATTAAACTACCGATTTCTTGAAAACTATCTTTATCACATAAATCGTAAATATTTTCTCGGGCAGTTCGTTGTCCTTTTTTGTGTCGTTTTTCAACTGCTTCCAGACGGTTCTTATCTTCTAAATACGCACGACGTCGCTCAAATTCTTGTAAATCTTGGCGGATTTCTTTTCTCATAGTTCAATTTTTGAGTTGAAAATAACAATATAAAAACGACTTATATAAAATAATAAATATAAAATATTATCAATTGATAATCAATTCTTTATTAGTTAATATTCTATGAAAATATTAACCAATAATTAAAAATTAATTACAGAATTTTGATTGATTGCTAAAAAAATAATAGATTGTGTTTATTCAAATAATACAAAATACAATTTCTATATGAATGATGATTTTTACGGTTATGGTTATGACCATTCTTTTTTTGACTTACATAACATTGTGTCACTTCCTCGATTTTCGGATTCGCTTGCTAAATCTGTTGCCAAAACAAAAGAAGGGCATCAAATAATTCGCTATCGAAAATATAGTGTTGTTCAACATGCCGAACGAGGTTTTCCAATATTAACAGCAACCAATATTGATGGAAATAGTTTTATATCAATTCCTCGAAAAGAGGTGTTTGAAAATGGTAGAGATAATTGGAAAAAAGACAGCCGATTAGATGATAAGTATCAATTGGGTAATGAATTTTATAAAGCAGAATTTAGTGATTTTGATCGTGGACATTTGACCAAAAGAGAAGATGTACAATGGGGAAATAGCATTGAGAAAGCAAGAGTTGGTGCTCAAAGTACATTTTATTATACGAATTCTGTTCCTCAACGTAGAGAAATTAATCGCTCCATTTGGTTAAAAATTGAGAATTATATCTTACATAATCAAGCTTCTCATCACAATATGAAAGTTAATGTGTTTTCAGGACCAGTTTTAAAAGATGATGATCCTATTTTTGTTACAGAAGTAAAGGGTGAAAATATTCTAATTCCAACTTTGTTTTGGAAAGTCGTTTATTATCTAACTGCTGATAATCTATTAGCAAGAACCGCATTTTTAGTCGGTCAAAAACACTTATTAGAAAAACATGAAATTGTATTGAAATCTCGAAGTCATTCCAAAGAGGATGAATTGTTTATGGGTTTCTCTGAAGCAGAGACTTTTCAAGTTTCTGTTGATTTGATTGAGAAACTTACAGGTTTGTATTTCTCTGAAGCACTTGAGATTTATCAAGATCAACGACCTTCACATTTAGTTTTGGAAGAAGTGAATGTACGAGGTATTGATGGTGAAACTGTTCAACCGTTTATTGATGGTTTAAAATTAATGTAGATTTTTGTGGAAAGACCTAACAGATTTTTAAAACCTGTTAGGTCTGATAATCAATCAGTTGTATTTATTTAATTTTAATTTTTTCGATAACTCGGTTAGTTTTTAGATCTACGATTTCGATGTAATTTGTTTTTGAATAAAATTGTTGATAAATGAAAATAGCGTCATTTCCTTTATAACTTGCATAATCGTTATTTTGATCTTGAACAATTTTAAAATCATTAAACTTTTCCTGAATTAACTGTTCTATATCTTTTGACCAAAATTGATTTTTTATAATAATTTTTTTGTTTTCATAACTTTTAGAATATCTCGAACTACTGATTAATTCTTGAAATTTCTGAACTGGTTTTAATGCTTCATTCGAAAATGGGAAAACGTAAGTTTCCCAATTGTTACTTTGAAAATTCTTAAACTCAAAGTGTTCTGTTAACACCCAAATTACACAATCTTCAGGGATAGTATAAGATATGCAATATTTATTTGCATACAATTTCTGCCAATCCGTTTTCCAAACAATAATCACTGTATCTTCTCCAAAATCATTTAAATCTTGTTTTATCAAAGTATCCGCTATAAAATGAATAGAATCCGTCAAATACCAATTTTTCGTAAAACCTTGATTTAAATTATTGTAATAATTAATGTGTTTTGGTGAATATTTTTGATTCAAGACCACCAAAACTGTTTTCCCTTCCCAAGCACTCGTATCAATTTGAGCGAAAGTGGAAAAGTTGAAAGTGATAATTAGAATTATTGTTAGGAATATTTTCATGGCTAAAAGATTTTTATTCAAAAGAAAGATATTTTTTTATATCAAAAAAATAATATAACTTACACTTAGTTTAAAAAGCAAACTAAGTATAAAATGATAGATAAACACATTCTTAGAGCCGATTTAAAAAGGCTAAACGAAGCGTACAAAAGAAATAATTTAGTAATTTTTGTAGGGGCAGGAGTTTCCATGAACTCAAACATTCCAAGTTGGGGAAGTTTAGTTAATGAATTAGCTAAAGAACTACCAAAATCTTTTCAAAATGATTCGGATAAACTTAGAACAGTACAATTATACAAAAATAATAGAGGTGAAAAAGAATATTTAGATAAAGTTCGTTCTGTTCTCAAACATAATAAAACGACTCCAAACGCTCTTCATAAAGCTATCTTAGATTTGAGTCCTGAACACATTATCACTACTAATTATGATGATTTGATAGAACAAGAAGTTTTAAATAGTAATAAACTATATTATCCAATTACAAAAGATAAAGATTTAACTTATGCAACTCACAATAAGTTTATTATTAAAATGCATGGTGATTTGTCCGTAGGAAATATTGTTTTATCAGAAGAGGATTATATCAACTATTCTGAAAATTTTCCATTAATTGAAACTTTTGTAAAATCTTTATTCACATCAAAATTAATTTTATTCATTGGGTTTTCATTTACAGATTATAATCTAAAAGTTATAACCTCTAAAGTAAAGAATATTTTACAAGCCGATTTTCAACCAATGTATTTATTTAATCCCGAAAACCCCGACCTTGAACTACAAAAGTATTATGAAAAGCAAGGCATTAAGTATATATCTTATCATTCTGAATTAGATAATATTAAAGATAATTTTGATTTCTTTGAAAAAATAGAAATACAAGAGTTGAGTTATTATAAAGCAATTCATAATTATAATTTCCTAAAATCTATAAAGTATTATAAATCCATAGAAGGAGAATTAACCTCTCAACATATAATGGAACGTTTAAATGATTTTGTCAAAAATAGTTTTGATGAAATTAACATTTTAGAAGCTAAGAATTTAGTTGATTTAGCACCATTAAGTTTAAAAAATTGTCATTTAGGTAATGGGTCTTTATCCTTTGAGCATAAAGAACTTTTACTATATAGAAACAAACTTAAAAACTGTTTTTCTGCTAAGCGAGAATTTTTAGAAAAGTATAAAAACCTCCATGAAGAAATAATACAAAAAATGTATTTCAATGGAATCTATTCTATTTCACAAAAAGACTTTGAACCCAAAAGAAAGTATAAATCGTTACGTAGATGGGCTAAATTTGATGAAGATAACTTAGACGTTTATTATAATTTAGATTTTGTTAAATCGCTTGATACAATTAATAAATTAAAAATAAATGAAACAACTGATATTTCAATCGCAGCTTTAGAATTACCCTTTTTACAGTTTAAAATGGGATATCGTTATGAGGCTTATAAAGCTTATAAAGAACTATCAAAATTATCATGGAAACAAGGAAAATATGTACTCTACTTTATATGTCAATTTAATCTTAAAAGTTTACAAGGGAGTTTTTGGTTAGACAATACTATTAGTAAGAAAGAACGAGATTTAATCTATAATGAGTTAAAAGGTATAGACTTAAATGAAATCTTAAATAGCATTAATTTTGAGAATGAAATCTATTATAAGATTTTATACTCACTCAAAAATTTTAAACATATTTTTAATAGATTTAAGACTATATCAAAAGGAAAAGAAGATATTCAAAAATCTAAACGTAGTGCAGATAATGGTGGGTTTTCAATGAACTCGGATATTGAGAATGTTTGGAGTAACATTCATGATATATGGAATTTTTGTAATAATAACTATATACTATCAGAACATTATGGAGAACATAAATTCATCTATCAAAAAGCTATTGAGAGTGCTTTTATAAGTTATAGCATAAAAGACAATACTGATTCAAAAATGCAAACGTCTAAACTCAGTAAATTTAACTCTCTGCATCTCATAATAATGTTATTTAATTACAAATCGGATGATTTGATAAAAAAGCTAAATGAGCATCAAATTTTAGATATTGAAATTACAGAAGAAGCATCGAATAAGTTGAATTTATACACTAAAAACTTATTAAGTTCATTAAAAAATCTGAAAAAATTTACTAATAAAACAAAGGAAACTATTTTAAATGTATTTAATTCTCTTCTTGTGTTTTATTCCCGAAGAAATCTTGATAAAGAAACCATTGATAATATAATAAACCTTTTTATCCAAAATAGTCAACTGTTCACTCAATCTAATAAGGAATTACGTTACTTTCTGTCTAAACATTCTGACGTAATAGAATGTAAAAATATAGAGAAATTATTATTTCTATCAATTAAAAATCGTTATTATTTTAATAATACTTTAACTCTACAACTCGCTTCTATTCTACACTATAGAAATGATAAGTATCAAATACAAGGTAAAGATATTTTAGATTTAGTATCTAAAAAGTATTTTATAATGAGTCAAACTAAACAGGAATATCAATTATCTATTCATTTATATCATATAATGCCTAAAAAATATCAAAAGAAAATTTCTAAGCATTTAAATGAAAGTTTTAAAAGCCTTTTTGAACATAAAGATACAGGGCGTTTTAGTGCTGCATATAGGGAAGGAATAATATTAAAGAAAAAGGTTAAAATTACGTTTGTCAAGTATTGCGAATCATATTTTGCTAATAAAAGAGGTTATAGTTCACGAGAACCATCTATGATAGATACACTTAAAATGATTGATAATAATAATGAATTGATTAATCTAAAAAAGATTAAAAATTTAGTTCCAACTTTAAGGTTTATCTTGAAGCCTAATAAATTTAAACAAATAAATACTATTGAAGCTGATTGGTTTGATTATCTGAATGATGAAGAATTGCAAAGTCTCACTAAACCTATTTTAAATAGGCTTAAAAAATTAGTTGCAGATAATCCTGATAATAAAGGTTTATTAAAAATTCTTTTAAAGACTTAATTCATCTACAATTTGGCGGAAGCCAAAACAAAAAATCCACAAAAATCCGTTTAATCCGTTCAATCCGTGTTTCAATCATATCAAACTTGTATATTTGCACCGATTTTGAAAAAAGGAATTATTTAACTTGATTTTTAGTTTGAAATTTCTAAATGTGATTAATGAACGAATCACTAATTACTAATCACTATTAACTAAAGAAAAAAATGTATCGTACACACACTTGCGGCGATTTACGCATCGAAAATGTAGGCGAAACCGTAACACTTTGCGGTTGGGTTCAGAAGACAAGAGATAAAGGATTTATGATGTTTGCCGATGTGCGAGATCGTTATGGCGTGACGCAATTGTTGCTGACAGAAGAGAAAACAGATGCGGATATTTTTGCAAAAGCGAGAACTTTGGGGCGTGAATTCGTCATTCAAGTGACTGGAACAGTGGCAGAACGCTCTTCTAAAAATCCAAAAATGGCAACTGGTGATGTGGAAATTGATGTAACGGATTTGAAAATATTGAACACGTCAAAAACG
>JBGCFH010000054.1:0-19939 GCA_045106825.1 Saprospiraceae bacterium
CTAATCGAGGCGACAAAAACGGAGTGTAGCCTTAGCTACATGAGTATTTTGTTAACAGCCTGTCCCGAAACCTCGTGGAAAGAGTAGCGATAAAAGATAATTTAGCTTCATACGAAATTATTTAGAATAAAGTCTAATATATCTGAACGTATTTTTTTAATTTCCAGAGATGTTTCCAGGAGTATCGACTTGACAATCAGAATCATCACAATCAATCAAACCGTCACCATCATCATCAATACCATTAATACAATCTTCAATAGCACAACCTACTGCGGCTTTCTCAATCGCTTGATCAAGATATAATTTACCTTCTTGAGTCAAATGACGAATTGGATCAAACCAATCTGCTTGAGGAACTGGTGTTGCTCCCATATTCGTATCATTATTCCAATAAACGCCATCCATCATATAACCTAAGAATGTTCTTGCTCCATGAGTTGAAGGAACGCCGCCAAGTACATCTGTTGCATTGTAATGAAAAAATACACCTTTCAATCCACTTGATAATCCATTCGTAATTCCCCAAAGGTAAGCATCAGCAGTATTTGTATGATAATCGCCTTTACCTATCAATTCATCCCAACGAGGATTAGTATTATTAAAATCATAAATCTGTACTTGTGTCGTATTATCCGTATAAGCGTAAGTTTGTACTAAATATCCTTTATAAGAAGCCATTGCCATATCTACTAAAAGGTCTTGTGACAACAACAATACATTAGCTTCCGTTTCTTTTAATTGTGTCTTTAAAGTAGATGAAACATAACCCCAAGTTGTTGCTGAAACTAAGACAATATCAAAAGTATCAATATCGTAAGGTGTTAAAGTTGATGTATTATTAGGATCATATAAACCTTGCCCACCAACATTTTTAGTTAACGCACCAATTAAGATAGAATTTCCATTAATACCATCAAGATAAGTCATTAAACCGTGGTCAAAAGCATCAGCATCACTTCCTTTTGAGTCACCACAAAGATATAGAATAGAACAACCCAACTGGTCGTTTGAACAGGCATTTGGTGCATCGTAAGTAGTTGTGTTTGAACAAGGTTCATTTTCGAAAACAGCGGTAATATTATTATTTGTCGAACCATCGGCAGGAATTTGAAAGGTTACCGTTTGTGGAGAAGTTGCTCCACCTGCTATATCAATATATCGATTTTGTCCATCAATAGAAACTGTAATCGTTGTTGCAGGAGCAGAACTTGTCCAAGATATTGTTACATCCAGTGAAGCCACATCAGCATACGGATGGTCGATACAGTTCCCTACGGTTATATTATCAAATGTAATATATTGGCAATCACCATCTAAACAATCGGTCAAATTATCACCATCATCATCTGTTCCATTATCGCAAACTTCTGGTACGACTGTTTTTAAACCAAAATCAACGGTATAATACGCTTTACGATTAGAGGCTGGATCTAATTGTCCATTAATAACTTCGCCATGATCATTCTCAAACCAGTTTGAACCTGAAGAACCACCACCTTGTTGTAAGGTAATCGTATTACTCATTACAATTCCTGATGCAACGACACCGATACCATTATCGTCATCGTCCTGGCTATTTGGTGTAGGTGTAGAACCTAAATCTGTAGAAGAACGAGTATCATTTTGTACTTGAATACCGACTTTATAAGAACCTTGAGTAAGATTTGTAAATACATATTTACCATAGTTATCAGTTGTTGTACTATCAAGATAAATCGTTCCAGCACTATTGAATAAATAAACTTTTACATTACTGTATGCTGCTTCATTATTATCTTTTACTCCATTATCATTAAGGTCTGACCAAACCAAATTTCCAATAGAAAATGGACCGATAAAACCAGCATCGACATCTGTAATATTTTGATTTGTTGTTGGTGTATAAGTTCCCGTAATACCTGTTGACGTATTCGCATCCATATCAGCACCAGCATTTGTGAAACTACTGCCTGTTGGCGACGGTAATACGAAGCCAATTTGATACGTTGTATTTGGTGTTAAGTTATTGAAACAATAATCTCCGTTATTATCTGTTGTTGTTGTCGTAAGAACAAAACCACTGGCATCTAATAATTGAACGGTAACATTAATCATTGGTTCTTCTCCTGAATTAATAACACCGTTTTCGTTGTAATCGTCCCAAGTATGTCCACAAATACTTGCAGGATTAGCGACTTGAGGTTTTAGTCCTAAATCAATATATCCAATGGCTTCTCCCGAAGAAAGGCTAAAGTTATCTGTTTGTAAATTTGCTCCAAAATCAGAATCATTATTATTATTTCCTGTTGCATTTTTTACAGTAGGAATTTTTCCGGCAGGAAGACTTGAAGCAACTACATAATAATTGCCAGGGATTAACTGATCAAATAAATAACGACCATTAATATCGGTTGTTTGAGATGCTACAAAGAAGCCACCAACTTTATACAAAGACATCACAACACCTTGGACAGGAGTTTCATCTCCATCTTGAGCACCATCAGCATCGTCATCATTCCATACATAGTTACCAATACTTCCAAATCCATAAAATCCAAAATCATTGTTGTAACTTGTTGTTCCAGCTACACCTGTTGTTATGCCGATTTGAGGTCGAGCAGTTGCAGGTGAACCAGATAAAGTTCCTTCATTAGCATCAGAATCCTCTGCATCATCAACACCTGAAGCATTTTGTATCGTTAGTTCTAAACTTGCTAATGAACCACTCAATGTAAAATTATTTTCGTTTTCTAACCTTGTGTAATAATTCGTAGAAGGTGTTAAACCATAAAAACAGTAAGCACCTTGATTGTCAGTTGTTACTGTTACAGGAACATTAGAAGTAACACCATTAATTGTAACAGACTCTGTTACAGGATTTCCAGAAGCATCGTAGAGTGAAACAGTTATTCCATTAACTAATATTTCTCCAGCATCTCGACGACCATTTGCATTATCATCTTTCCATACAACACCACAAATATTGGCTTTAGAAGCTAAATCGACCATTTTTACACCAACTTTTAATGGTTCAGAAGAGAACAACACATCATCATCATCTTCTACAACAGTATAAGCAAAAGAATTCCAAGCGACTTCATTATTTGTCATGTCGGCTTCTCCATTTAGTTGTTGTACCGGAACCGTAACTTTTAAGTATTCTCCGAATTGTAAAGGATCGCCTGGTTGTGTCCATCGGAAAGCAAAGCCTTTTGAACCAGTAGCGACTGCACTTGAACCAAAATCTGTACATCCAGCACTTTGCCCAACACTTGCTAATGCAGGATCAGCAGTTGCTTGACCTGTTGGTAATGCTGCATCTAAGTAACAGGCATTATAAGTATTGCTGTAAAGAATACCATTTGGTATATATGATAAAGCCGAAACTTCTCCTTGTCCAATTTTATATCGTTCGACGGTAATATTTGAAGCAATTTCTTCGCTCCAATCAGAGCCACGACTGTTTGAGCCTAACATCTCTTTATCTCCAATATACGGTAGAATGTCAACAATATCAATTTGTTTCAGAGGTTCAAAATTGTGGTTATAAATATACATTTCATAGACCGCATCACCTGCTAAGTTCGTATTTCCTGAAATTGGATAACGACTTTGTTGTACATCTAATGCACCTTGTACATATTTTTCACTATTCACTGCTCCACTATGACTTGGCGGATAGCCAGAGTATATTGTACAACCTAAATTTTGTGTTGGTGTACCTGCATAACTTGAACCACCATTCGGATAAGTCATTACTGTTCCCGTAAATATTTCACCATAAGCTGTTATATTGCCACTATTTGGTAAAGCCGCAGTTCCCATATAACGAGTAGAGAAATATACTCTAAGTTTAACTAAATCATTATTAATAGAAAAAGGCGACCATTGTGGAAATATTAAATTAGGAAATTCCCATTTTATCAATGTACGTCCTGTTCCATTGTAATTTGGTGTACGAGTAAATACGGGCGTTAAAGCGGTTTGTGAATTAAAAGCGGATAACTCTTCCTCTTGAATAACCCAATAATTAGGTGTTGCTGTATTTTCTATAAAATCAAACCCTTCTGGTAGTAAAACCTGTGTTGTTAAATCTTCAACTGAACCCGTTTTTACATGATGTGAAATATTTAATACACCTTGTAAATCTAAAGGATCTTTATATAAATTAGGATAATTATTAGGAATGTAATTATTATTTGCTGTATTCAAATCTGTTCCTCCTAAAGCTTCTGAACCATAAACAAAATAACAACCTAATATTAATGCACCTCTATCCGTAACATATATATCTTTACAAGAAGCTGTTGCACCAGCTGCTGAGGAAGTCAAACAGTTTTGATGCCAACCGATAGGCATATCTATTGGAATATAAGTATAGGTTTTAAAGTTCTTCGCATTATCACCTCCAGATGGTGACGTAAATCGAATTCCTGTTACATTATCTGCATAACTAATATCAGGTGTTGAATAAGGATAATCAACATCTACACGAGTCACACCAGTTATAGGCGTACTATTTTGATCATTTAATTGCCCGCCGTTAGAAGCAGACGCTATCCAAGTTCTTACTTTTCCAAAACTGGTAATATTCCACCATGAACCATTCGCCTCTACTTCAATTGTCCAACCTGATGGAAAATTTGAACTGGAATAAATTCCATCATATAACTTCATTCCTGTAGGAAATATATCCGTAAAAGTAACCGCTGAGGTTGTAGAAGGAATATTCATATTCCAATACATATACATTCCTTGACCAATCACACTTCGTACTGCTTGCTTATTAATACCAGCATTCGAGTTTTGTGGAGGTGGACTACAAGCATTTACAGTAGGAACAGTAACAGCGTTTGGTGCTGCTGCTGTATTTGATACACCAGTTACTGTGAATATTGGGTTTTGAGTTAAATTAGTGGTCGAACCTGCTGACGGAATTCCTCCCGAACCATTTGTACCACAAATAAATTTGACTTTAAACTCAAAAATACCAGAAGAACCTGCTGCTAATGTACCCGAAGGAAGCCCTAAACTTGAAGGAGATTCTAATGATATTGTATATTGATTTCCATTATCATTTACATTTGAAATATTACCACCTGTTTGTGGTATTGAAATCATATTATATGCATCAGGAAAGGTTAATTGTATTTGAGCGTTTGTACCGTGTTCTGTAGTTGAAGCGTAACGGTATCTAATCTTATAGGTAAATACATCATTGACTGATGGTGACGTATTCGTTGTTCTTATATCTACTAATAATTCGGAAGCATTTGGAGGTACAGCTGTTGCAAAAATACCTGTATTTAGTAATACAACTAAATTAAAAGTAAAAATAAATCGTAGTGACAGTAAGTGAAATTTCATATTTTTTTTTTATAAAGCAATATACCTATCGTTAAACTCTAATATGAGATATAACAATCTCTATAATATTTCTATTATTCATTTAGAAATTATACTTTACTCATTTAAATTGAGTGGTAATTTTAGATATAACAATGTTATGAAAACAGCTTTGACAAGCATTTTTAGAGAAATATCAGAAAGGTGACTGTATTCATCAGTTACTCAGAGTAAAATTCTGATTGCTAATACCTTGGTTTATAACAAAGAAAAAATACCTTTTGTATTATTTTTTACTATGAGATCTATATTTTTTTACGAAGGATGTCTAACCTTTTTTGGAATAAACAAAGATATTATACATAATAATGTAGCTAATCGTATCTTAATTTTCATAGAATAATAAAGTATTAGTGACAGGATATAAAGTTGAAAAACCTAAATGAAAATGAACCTATGAGTAGGTTATTCATTTTACAAGTAAGTTTGAGATATTTATTGCAACAAAATTTATTCCACCAAATTAATTTTTATTTTATATATAAATTATGTTTAATTATAGTATTTGAACTTAACTTGTTTTTTGTTAGTATTTTTAAATCATATTGAGATAAAAGAATGCTTATTTTGATAAAATTGCATTATAAAATATATATTATGTGTTAAAAAATAATAGATTAGATTTTAATTTTACATCAACTTAGATGTGTTAAAAATTCGATTAAATTTTGTTTTTCAAATTTTTGTAAAAAAAATATTTTTTCATAATTAATAGCTGTTTGTGACTTAGATAAATGCTTTTTTTATCCATATTTGAATCACTTCTTCCATTATTGTAACTAATACAAGCCTTTATTAAAAGTTACATGTTGCTATTCAAAGTGGTGGAAATTTGAATAATTATAAATTGGAATATTCGACAGGCAATTTAAAATCAAATGTTGAATTATAGTTAAAATACTAACTATAATATACTTAAGAATAATTTTTGAATAGAGAATACCTGCTATGTGTTTCAATTAAAAAATGGTAATTTGAATGATTACTAAAAAATAGAAAGCCAAAAATTTCAACTAAGAAATTTTTGGCTTTTACACTTTATTAATGATAATTTGTTGGATATTACCCTTCAAAATGGAATGAAATAGTGAATGTTCTTGACAAAACTTTATCCAAAACATTAGAAAATTCTAAGTTTTCATTATAAATCAAACCATTGCTAATTCCTTGAGAGAACTTGATTTCGGGTGAAAATATAAAGTACGGAAAGAAAAATTGAACACCTGCACCTAATTCTACTGCAAAATCAGTTGGAGCAATTCTTATCGAATTAGCATCTTGTCTTGCCCTCGATTTACTCGCCACATCAAAGGAATATTTTACACCTCCAACTACAAAAACTCGTAAATCTTGATATGGTTCAGACTTATATCGAACATGAAATGGCATCTCAAAAAATACAGCTTCAACACGTTTTGGTATCAATAAATCTGAAGTTGTTGAATATTCCAGTGTTCTATCTGCAAATGAAAGTGTTGGTAAAAATCGAAAATCGAAATGTTGACCAATTTTTAAATTGGTGACAATTCCTAAATTGAAACCTTGACCATATAATCCTTCGACACCTCGAATACTATCACTTGTAAAAAATCGATCGGATTGGTATGGTTGAAAACTTGACGTATTGTAGGCCAAAGTAATCCCAAAATAATACGGTTTAGCCGCAAAATCCAAATAATTATACGTTCCCCTAATTTGAGCATTAGTGGTAAAACTCAAAATTGCTAAAACTGCAATTAAACTTATTTTTTTCCAATGTAGATTGAGCATATTCCTAAAGTAAGCGAAATGCTTTTTGTTGAATGAAAGTTGGTTTTCTCTAAAACTGCTTCAAACTTCTTGCCATCAGGAAAAGCCTGAACTGATTCGTATAAGTATTGATACGCTTTTGGGTCTTTTGATGTCAAACGACCAATCATTGGCAAAATGTTTTTGAAATAAAAATTGAACAATTGTTTAAAAGGGAAGATAGTTGGTTTTGAGAACTCTAAGACAATCAACTTGCCACCTGGTTTCAAAACTCGCTGCATTTCGGCTAACCCTTTTTCTAAATTTTCAAAATTCCTTACGCCATAAGCAACGGTTATAGCATCGAAAGTATTGTTTTCAAAGCGTAGATTTTCAGAATCACCTGTTTCTAAACTTATAATATTTGACAGATTTTTCTTCGCAATTTTTTGTCGTCCAATGGCTAACATTTCATTAGAAATATCAACACCAACAATTTTTTCAGCGTCTAATGCTTTCTCAATTTCCAATGCTAAATCAGCAGTTCCTGTTGCAACATCAAGAACAACCTTTGGATTATCCATTTTTAATTGTTCGATTGCTTTTCTACGCCAATAATTATCAACTCCTAAAGATAAAAAACCGTTTAGAAAATCGTAGTATTTCGCAATGTTATCAAACATATTTGAAACCTGTTTTTTCTTGCCTTCTTGTTTATCATAAGGTGTTATTTCATCATGTGTCATCTTCCTTGATTTTTTGATTCAACTATCCAACACCAATTTTCAATTTTTGTTGAAAGTTTAAGCAAAGGTACATTTATTTATTATTTATTACTTATCCTCTAAACAAATTATGGCTGTCATTTTTTCAAATAGTCTAATTAATTTTTCATAAAAAAAGGCTTTCGCCAAAAACGAAAGCCGATATATAAAATCTTTAGTGAAATCTTTTTTAAGAAAGTTACCTGATGACTTTGAGTCATCAGGTGACTATACTTACTTGAAATTTGCAAAAAAATCAAATTGCTTGATGATTAAACGGTTGAATCACCATTTCGGAAACGACACCAGATTTTGGTTGTTGACATAAGAACCAAACCGCTTTTGCTGCTTCTTTTTCACGTATAAATTTCTCCTTTCGCACTTTCATATCAATATTGTCCCAAAACGGTGTGTCAACGCCACCTAAATAAATATTGGTTATCCGAATATTTGTGCGTTTCAATTCTTCTCGAACCGATTTTACCAAACCATTTACGCCATATTTTGACGCTGCATAAGCACCAGCGCCAGCCATTGGCGTTTTTCCTAACACACCTGGCATATTCAAAATCAATCCTTCTTTTGCCGTTTTCATCGGTGGCAAAAACGATTTTAATAAATTGAATGTTCCACGCAAATTTGTTGCAACGGTCAAATCAAAATCCTCATAAGTTAGTTTTTCCAACGGTTTGATGATTCCAATTCCTGCTGCATTGATAATAATATCTAATGTTCCAATCGTATTATGAATCGAATTAGCGACATTTTGCACTGCATTTTCATTCGTAATATCCATCTCGAACACTCGGGAATTATCCAAACCTAAACTTGACTTGACTTCTGCTAATCTCGACGCATCACGACCCGTAATGAAAACATCTGCGTTACTTTGCTTTATTAATTTAGCCGTTTCTTGACCAATTCCGCCCGTTGCTCCGACTATTAAAACTTTCTTTTTGAAAAGACTTTCCATTGAATGTATTGTTAGTTTTGTTAATTATCAATGACGAAATGTGAATTTTATCATTCATAATAAAGAAGTTATCTACTAACAGTAAAAATGGATTTTGGTTTTTTTTATTAATCGGCTTTATTCAAAATTTCATGTTTTTTAATAAAAAAACTATCTTTATTATCTACAACAAAGCTGACCAAATCATCTTTTTTCATCATTGGAAATTTCGGATTGTTTAATCTAAAATTATGTTCTTGTTTGTATTGAGCCGTAATATCTCTTTTGAAATAAGAATAAACTTGATGGATTTCTAATGTAATATCGACTTTTTCGTTCCAATCTCTACGATTTGATTTATTTGGTGTCCGATAATATCTTATTTCACTTATTTTACCAATAAATTGTGGGTAATGTTCGCTTTGATAACGACAGATGATAAATGTAAAAATAAGTGTTATAATAATATAAAAAATATAATACATAATTTTGAGTTTATTAATGATGATTTTAGTAATTTGAGATGGATTTTTTGAAGATGAAATTTTCGTAAAATATTGATTTTTAAAATATTATGTTACGGAATACAGCAAACTACTTATTCAGTTTTACCCATTCCAACCCATTATATTCATTCAAAGGAATAAGTATATTTCATACGACTTACGCCTCGTGCAGATCCTTATGATAGAGATGATTGGCGAATTTTAGCCGTTTTTGTAGATAAAAATGGAGAACATTATATCGGAAATATTTTTGCACAATTCGATGAAAACACTCCGAAATGTTATATTATAGGTATGTTGGGATAGTTTTTTGAGCATTAATATTATTAATTCATCATCAGTTAATGGTAATGTAATCTATTGAAAATCAATTATATTACGATTAACTGATGATTGAATAGTAGAATTAATGGATACTCGCCAAAAATTCTGCCCTTGTACTTTCATTCAAAAACTTACCTGAATATTCTGAAGTAACCGTGCTACTTCCTGTATCCTCAACGCCACGACATTGTACGCACATATGTTTGGCATCAATGTAAACGGCAACATCTTCTGTTTTCAAAATTCGACGTAACGCATCAGCGATTTGAACCGTCAAACGTTCCTGTACTTGTGGGCGTTTTGCATAGAAATGTACTAAGCGATTTAGTTTTGATAAACCAACAACTTGATTATTTGCGATGTAAGCAACATGAGCAACACCATAAATTGGCAAAAAGTGATGTTCACAAGTCGAATAAACAGAAATATTGCGTTCTAACAACATTCTGCCATATTTATACTTGTTATCAAACATTGTTGCTTTCGGCATATTCGCAGGATTCAAGCCACTGAAAATCTCCTTAACATACATTTTTGCTACTCTACGAGGTGTTCCATTCAAGCTATCATCCGTTAAGTCTAAACCTAACGTATTCATAATTTCACGGAAGTGAGCTTCAATTTTTTCAATTTTTTCGTCATCTGACAAATCAAATGCATCATCTCTGATAGGCGTATTCAATGAAGATGCAATATGTTCGTCACCCATTTCTTCTAAATGTTCCAATACACTTGTTTCTTTAAATGTTCCGTTTAGTTTAATTCCGTTATGTAAAGTCATGTTTTTTTTAATATAAATTATTAGCTATGAATTATTCATTTTAATAATTAAGATAGTTAATAATATTGAAAATGAAAGAGTGTAAATACTCCAAAATTTAGTTTGATAATCTATGAATCTTTTATAAAAATCGTAACAAATACTAAGTTTAAGACGATTTAAAAATTGATTTAAAACTTAATTTTTAGTTAAAAAAATAGGTTCATTGACAATTTTTGCCACCACCGTGATTTCGGTGTTAATTATAAAATTAATATCACGGATGATTTTGACAAAAATTTTTCAAAGAGCCAAAAAATAATACTTATGCCTTTCTAAGAACAAATTTTTTAATTTTATGACTGCTAAATTTCAATTTATACTTCTCCAACAAAAATCGGAGTAGACTGTATTTTATTCAGCAATAGTTAAGGCTGTTCCTTCATAAAATGCCTCGTCTAAATCAAAATTTTTTTGGTCAAAAATGAAGCGTTATTCTTTTGCCATTACTTATTGAAATTATTTCCTGAAAATTAGGATGTTAAATACCGTATTTTTTGAGTAGTAAGAGCCTTGATCTGTCAACCTTTTCTTATTACTTTATCTTTTAAATAATCTGATGATTTTTAGTTTTTGTCTTTTTCTTAAAATCATTTTTCTAAACATCTTGACATAGGTTTTGTTTAACCAATCATGAAAAACATAGAGAAAACCTTAAACGAAAATTGGGACATAATTATCATTGGTTCTGGAATGGGCAGTTTAACAGCTGCGAGTTTGTTGGCGAATGACGGAGCGAAAGTTTTGGTCTTAGAACGCAACTATTTGCCAGGTGGTTGTGTGAGTTCATATTACCGCAAAGGCTTTGTATTTGAAGCAGGCGCAACGACTTTGGTCGGTTTAGATGACAATATGCCGTTACAATTTTTGTTAGAAAAAACAGGGATTTCGATTAATGCAATCGAGTTAAAAATACCAATGAAAGTTCATCTTAATAATGGAAAAATATTGACTCGACATAAAAAATTAGACCGATTTATTGGAGATGCAGAGCGAATTTTCGGACAAAAAAATCAACGACCTTTCTGGGAATATTGCTTTAAAGTTGCCAATTTTGTTTGGGAAACATCGTTAAAACAACGTACTTTTCCACCGTCAAAATTAATGGATTTTATTCCAATGATTCAAAATTTTGAGTTCAAACAATTGGCTTTCGCCACAACAGCTTTCACTTCTATGAAAAGCCTTTTGGCAAAATACGACTTATTGGATAATAAATTGTTTGTCGATTTTATTAATGAACAATTGCTAATCACAGCCCAAAATCATATTGGAGAAGTGAATGTTTTATTTGGTTGTACAGCTTTGTGTTATACAAATTTTGGAAATTATTACGTTAAAGGCGGATTGATAAATTTGGTGCAACCGATTTGTGATTTTATTGAATCAAAAGGTGGAAAAGTTTTGATGAGAGTTGGAGCCGAATCGGTGACTTTTGTCAATAATCATTACGAAATTGCTTTAAACCGCAATGGTAAAGGTCAAACGATTAAAGCAAAAAAAGTTATTTCTGGTATTCCAATTAACAACACGTTGGACATATTTCAATCTGAAAAATTAAATCAAAAATACAAATCGTCCATTTTAAAATCAGATAAACTCGTCAGTGCATTCGGAATGGGAATTGGTTTTAACTCGGATAAAGTTTTTGAGTGTTTACATCATCAAATTCATTTGGATAAACCATTACCTTTTTGTAATTCAAAGTCTATTTTTGTTAGCCTAAATCATCCGACCGATAGCAGCCGAACACCCGAAAAAGATCAATACGTTGCCAACATTAGTACACACGTTCATCATCCTGAAGAAAATTACGAATTTGATAAAACGATTGTCGAAAACATTATTTTTGAAACGTTAGAAAAACGTGGTTTCTTGAAACGAGAAGATGTTGTTTACCATCATTCTTATCTGCCGAGTTCGTGGGAAAATTGGATTTACAGAAAATATGGTTTTGTCGGTGGTTATCCGCAATATATGAGCATCAAACCATGGGAAATGTTAGATGCAAGGTTGGACAAAAAAGGTGCTTATATTTGTGGCGACACAACGTATCCTGGACAAGGTATTCCTGGTGCGACATTGAGCGGAATTATTGCTTATGAGAAGTTGAAAAGGGATAATTGAACATAGAACAAAAAGAGAAAACGCATCAAAAATTTCTCATGCAGATTTTATATAATTTACTTTGTAAAGTGTAGTTTTATTTTTTAATAAAATTGTTCTACGAAAATCTGTGATAATTTGCGTGAAAATAATAAGTATGATTCATTGACAATTTTTGCCAAAAGCAAAAATTATTGTTTTCCGTAGCGACTTGTCTTTAACTGTCGTAAACAATTTCAAACAAAGACGGCAGCTAAAGACAGCCGCTACTGGCAAGAATTGTCAAACAACCATAAGTATTTAAATACAAAAAATGACATTAATAATAATAGGAGCAACGTCAGATGTTGGGCGAGAAGTAGCAAGAAGTTTTGCGAAGCGTGGTTTTGACTTGCATTTAGTCGCTCGACAATCGGAACGATTAGAACCGTTGCAACAAGATATTTCGATAAAATCGAATGTGAAAGTTACAATTCATGAATTGGATTTATTGGATTTTGATAAATATGATTCGGTTTTAAAACCGTTGGCAGAAGCAAGTGATGTTGTATTATTTGTCGCTGGTTATGATGTGGAACAAACCAAAGCCGAAGCGAATGTCAATACAGCGATGCAAGTCATGGATGTGAATTATAAAGCTGGTGTTTTATCTTTAAATATTTTTAAAACAGCTTTCCAACAAAAAAAGAAAGGAACAATTATCGGAGTTTCGTCCGTTGCAGGAGAACGAGGTCGAGCGAAAAACTATATTTACGGAAGTGCAAAAGCTGGTTTTACGGCTTATTTGAGCGGTTTGCGTAATCAATTAGCAAAAGAAAATATTCACGTTTTGTCGGTTTTACCAGGTTTTATGGATACAAAAATGACAGCTCATTTAGAGTTGCCAAAACCGTTAACAGCTTCGCCAGAAACTGCTGGAGAACAGATTTATAAAGCGTTTCATAAACAGAAAAACGTGGTTTACGTCTTACCGATTTGGCGTTGGATAATGCTGATTATTCGGAATATTCCAGAGTTTATGTTTAAGAAATTGAGTATTTGATTATCAATAAATTACGAGTTTTCAACGTTCTTAAAAGTAGTTGATACTTCAAATAGTGTTGAAAACTCGATTCTGTTATTACGTTATTTCAATATTCCCAAATGTAAAATTCGTCCACCAGTTTGATTCACTGGACTGACCGATTTTCCGATAACAATTCCATCTTCAGGTGCATGATATTCTTCTATTACATTTCCAAAAACATCTCGTAAAGTTGCTATTAATTCTCCCTTTTTCAACATTTGTAGAAGATTGGAATGAACCGTTAACAATCCGCCCTTTGCCGTATAAATCCAGTAAGATTTTTTACATATAAAAGCCTCTTTTTTAGGTTCTTCTATGTCGTCATCCGTCATTTCCAAATACGCCAAAACATTATGAACGCCTTCAACGCCACTTTTTATTAATTTCTTTTGGAACGTGTTCGGATTACCAACTTCTAACGTAATCGCAGGAATATTCATTTCTTCTGCCGCTCCACGCATTGTTCCATCAGAAGGTGGATTGTGTACAATAATTTGAGCATTTTGTAACAACGCCATTTTGCGAGTTACAGGATGTTTCATATCCGCTCGAATATAGTACGAATTGATTCTACCTTGACTTGCTGTATGCAAATCCAATAGATAATCAAAATGCTGTACAATTCTATCAATCAAGCGAAACGCATAAACTTGACTAATACTTCCATCTTCCTTTCCAGGCATAATGTGATTCAAATCAACGCCATCATTGAATCGTCTTTTTTTGCGAATAAACGCAGGAATATTCATCACAGGAACAGCGACAATTACACCATTTAGTTCTTCCACGTCAATCTCCTTGAATAGACGCTGAATGACTGAAATACCGTTCAACTCATTTCCATGAACAGCTGCTGTTACGCCTAAAATCGGGAAATCTGACTTTCCTCTCGCCACCATTATCGGCACACAAATCGGTTGCCCTAATCCATCAGAAATTATCTTTATCCAATAATGACTAATTGATTGCTTTGGTGTATCTTCTAAATTAAAATTTAATTTCAGTGTTTTAGTATAAAGTAGTTTGAGTAGTTTAAGTAGTTTAAGTAGTTTAAGTAGTTCTTACGTGTTATTAAAAGTCGAACTATTTAAACTATTTAACTACTTAAACTACTGAAACTCTTGTTACATATTTCATAATTTCATCTACAGTTTGCTGTAAAATCGGTTTACCAGTTTGCTTTTCAGCCTGTGGAAATCCGCCAATACTTAGCGTATTAATTTCAGATAAAATCCGTTTTCCATTATCGTCAACTAAAGTATCTGCACCATAAATCAAAATTCCTGCTTTCAGCAATTTTGGTGTAATTCGTTTGATGATTTGCAACTCTTCTGGCGTAACTTCTGACGGAACAGAACGACCTCCTTGAGCCACATTACACAGCCAAGAATCCTTAGCAGGCAAACGTAACGAACTCGCCAAAATTTGACCATTGACCACCAAAATTCGTTTATCACCTTCCGATACATTTTTCAAAAACTTCATGGCTAAATATCCTTCCGTTTCGATGTATTCTTTTTGCTTTCGCAAATAATCAGTGGTGTCGAAGTCCGAGTTTCCGTCATTCAGAATATCGCCATTTATTTTCAATAAACCCTTTCCGCCATATTCCTTTAATGGTTTTAATACAATCGTAAAACGATTAGAAAATGCTATAATCTCATCAATAGATTTACACAATTTCATCGGCGGACAGATTTCTGGAAAGTTCAACAAGAACGCTTTCGTACTCGTTTTTTCGATACCATCAGGATGATTAATAATCACTTTGTTTTCGCCCAAATAGCCGATAAATCCCATAAAATCAGAACTAACTGGTCGAGGCAATCTCAAAATAATTACATCATAATCTCGAATCGCAACGATTTTTCCATTCTCCGAAAACTGTCGTCCAGTTTCGTCAAAAGTAAAATCTTTCGTTACCGAAATTGCATATACTTTCTCCGTCTCTTGCTCTTCAAAAAAAGCATCATTCGAGTGATTTCCACGACTTGCAATATCTACTCGTTCACAATTCGGATGTTGTGACAATTTCGACATCAACGCATAAACGGAGTTTTCTCCACTATGCTTACTATGATCCGTTAAGACCAAAAATTTATATTTCTTTGTCATTTACTATCTTAATAATTTTCGGTTGAACTATCGACTACATTATCAAAATCAAAATTCTCATCATCATACTTTTCTTCGTACTCTTCTCTCACATCTTTTTTCAGATTTCCAGCATTATTATAATCATCATCATTTTCGATGATTTCAGCAGCTTCTGATTTTGTCATTCGTATAAGATAATATTTCTCTTCCGTTTCGAAAGGTAATGCACTTACATAACGACCTTGTGCATTTTTGAAAGTGATTAAATTTCGTTGAAAACCACGAGGATAATTCAACTTAATTTGCTCTACAATTTCTTTACTTAATTTTTCGTAATCTTTTACAACTCTTGGTTTATTAATGTTTGCCATTTTATTTTATGATTAGAGATTAGCACAATAAAAATCATGTTGAATCACACTCATTATTATTGTACTAATTGCGTCCAAATATTATTTATAAATCTCTTCTAATAAAGTTTCATCATTGTTCAATGACTTAAACAAACGCATTTTAAATTTGCCCTTTGTTCCCATCAAATTAATACACATTTTATCAATCGCAATCATTGACAAAACCGTTTGAATATAGGCTTCAATCAAATCATCTAAACCTAAACCCAACTTATTGAAATCTCGTCTATCCGTTAGCATTAAACGACTTGAATCACTTGTAAAGTCATTATCACCTAATTTTACAGATAAGTTTGTTCCCAACATTGCCCACGAATCACTTCCCGAACTAATATTATCAACCAACGGTTCTGCCGCACGACGTGCATACACACAAAGCGGTCGAATACCATCTTTTGTCGAACTTGCCATCATTCTCAAGTCCGTTACAAACGTTTCACCTTTTGCATTTGGAATAGTTCCGACGTGATAAAATTTACCTTTTTCACTCGTCGAACTCCAGTTGTAATTACCAATCAAACTTTGAACAATAAAGCGTTTGTAATCAAATTCCATTTCCATAAATGCGTCTAATTCGGCTTGATTAATAATCGTAAAAACGCCTTGACCAGCATTACTATATGGAATTTTGATAACCGCTTGTCCGCCCATTTTTTGAACCCAAAGCGGAATTTCGGCTTTGCTAACATCCCAAATTGTTTGAGGAATATTGATTTCTAAACCATAATTTCTTAATTCCGCATTGTATAAATCATACGCTTTTGCTGCTACCATTTTATTTCTTCCTCCAGCCAAACACGCCACAATAGGATTTAAAATCTTCGTTTTTAAATTCAATGGAATACGATTCCACGGACGTTGTGTGACATATCGAAAAACAGCTCTCAAAGGTGTCCATTCACCATCAAGATTGACATGAATAAAATTATTTTCAATTTTGATATGCGGATTTTCTTCATTAAAAAACGGAATTAATAAAACTTCTTCGTCCATTACATCAGCAATAACTGCGGCATAACCAGACGTTTCCATATAGTTTTTATCATATAAAACAGCCAAACGACCTTTCAATTTTGGTCTTCCTTGTTTTGATTTTAATAATGGCTTGAACGTTCGTTCGACCAACAATCTATACGAACCATCTTCCTTATTATCATCTAACAAAGGCATAGACTTTTGTCCAGAAGGCGATGAATTATTTTCAATAATGACCATTTGTCTTTTTCCGTTTGCTGATGTCGAATTGATTAAATCTGCTCCACACCAAAGAAAATACTTACATTCGTACGCTAAAACTTCTTCTAATTTTTCCCGATTAACCATCGGATGCAAGTGACAATAACGCTTAATAATCCTTTCTTTATTTAAGTTTAGAAAGAAGTTAACCATTGGATGTATCGTTGCGTTTAACGCTTTCGGATACCAGTGATTTTCCCCGTTAAATGAGTTCGGAGAAACCATTTTGATCTGCTTTTTCATTATTTTTTGTCGTAACGTTGACTGTGGAAAATACAGTCGAAAAGATTGGTTTTTAGTTAAAAGATATTGTTAGGAAAATTCTTATTAAAAATTATTTTAAGTTGTTAATAATCAGTTAATTATGAATTATAAATTAGTAGTATTATCTTTTAATAATTTGAATGGAATTTCATCTCTGAAACCCATAACAAAGAAGGAGGCTTTTTTTTTAAAATGCAAACTTTTTTCTAAAAAAAAATTATTTTATTTGAAGAATATATAAAAATTTAATCTTAAATAATTTGTAATAAACTTATTCGAGATTCGATTTCAAATTGCTTATCGAATTTAACCTTAAAATCTGTGAATACAAGAGTGTTTTTTGTTACAAAAGGTATTTCTAAAAGAAAGAAATTTTGTAATAAAATAACTTGGTTCATTGGGAATTTTAACCAAAGTAGAAGTTGTAAACCTTTAAGTAGAATTTTTCATTCTAAAAAATTACACCTTAAAGATTACAAACCCTATTGTTTTTAACTTACTTGTCTAATTCTAATAAATTATGAATATAATTTTTCCTTAAAGGTTGGATGAAAGAACAAAACTCATATAATCATCAAAAATCTCTGAAGTTTTGAGTTAAGAGTATGTGAAAAAATATTATTGAATTTCAGAAATTAGTAAAAGTATTAGATGATGAAGTACAATTTTTTTTTTATGATTTTTTGTGTAGAATGAGTAATTTTTAAATTAACTAAAGACAATGGCAGAATTTCAACTAAAAAATATGTACAACGCCTCATTTTTTGAGGAATTTACGAATCATTTTCAATCGGTTTATGCGGCTTTTCCAAAAGAAAAATTTTTGGTTTTAATCTTTGACGACAAATGGGAAGCACGAGAACTCAAGCAACGAGTTCGACACATTACTTTGTGTTTGGGCGAAGTATTGCCGAACGATTATCGAACGGCTTTAGAGATGATGAAAAGGGTAGGAGAAGGCTTGAACGAAAAGTTTGAGTATATGTTTTTCCCTGATTTTATTGAGGTTTATGGTTTAGATAATTTTGAGGCTTCAGCGGAAGTATTGCCGTTGTTTACGTTGTTGTGTAGTTCGGAGTTTGCGGTTCGTCCGTTTATTGTGAAATATCCGAGACGAATGATGGATTTGATGAATGAATGGTCGAAAAATGAGAATCATCATGTTCGTCGATTGGCTTCCGAAGGTTGTCGTCCGAGGTTGCCTTGGGGAATGGCGTTACGAGATTTTAAGAAAAATCCTGCGGAAGTTTTACCAATTTTAGAAACCTTAAAAGATGATGAATCAGAATATGTTCGTCGAAGTGTGGCGAATAATTTGAACGATATTTCAAAAGATCATCCAGAGCTGGTTTTAGAAATTGGTGAACGTTGGTTTGGAACAAATACGAATCGTGATAAATTGGTTAAACATGCTTTACGAACATTATTAAAGAAAGGAAATACACGAGCAATGCAATTATTTGGCTTTGCTAATCCTGATAAAGTCGCTATTACTCAGTTAGAGATTTCACCTCAAAAAATTAAAATTGGTGATAATGGAAGGTTTTCATTTAAACTAAAACATACGGAAAATCAACCGATGAAATTACGTATTGAATACGCTGTTTATTATATGAAATCAAATGGAAAACAATCTCGGAAAATATTTCAACTCACTGAAAATCAGTTTGATAATGATAAAGAATATACTTACGAACGAAAACAACATTTTAAAAATCTAACAACTCGAAAGCACTATACTGGTTTGCATCGGTTGGCTTTGGTGGTGAATGGAATTGAGAAAACAGAAGTGGAGTTTGAATTGGTTTAATGGTGTTGATAATCAGTTTTTTATAATTTAAAATAAGTGCCGTTTGATAACGTTCTCCTAATAATTTACGTTTCAGCGAAACGTAAATTAGAAATCATAATTGCTAAATTTTGCTTCGCAAAATGCTTTTTTTACGCAGATTTTTCATTAAAAAAATCTGCGTGAGTTTGCGAAATCTGCGTGAGATGATTGTTTTGATTTTTACGATAATCTGCAATCTAAATTAAGTGAGAATTCGACGGGCGATTTAAAATCGCCTGTCGTCAACTTAAGGAAAAGAACTAAGTTTTTAGCAAGTCACCTGATGACTTTAAGTCATCAGGTGACTATATCCGACCTTTCTTGAAGAAAAGTTCAATCGCTTAAGTTGACGACATTCGATTTAAAATCGCCTGTCGAATGTTCTTATTTAAGCAAAAAAGTCATTAAAAGCATCAATTCTTTATAAAACGCATTATAAAATTT
>JBGCFH010000055.1:0-7363 GCA_045106825.1 Saprospiraceae bacterium
AAAGAATGTGACTTTGGATTCTATTTGTCTGTATTGAAAACCTTAAAAACTAATCATTTTGGGTTCAATAAGTTTTCGGCATTAATGGAAACCGCAGAAGCAATTGGAAAAGACTTGAAACAAAAAGGCATTAAAAAGATAAACTTAACATTTCTATTTACAAATAGTCCTATTAAAGGAATGGACAAGTTTATGGAAACTTTGCCACAAAAAAGTAGAGTTGATATTTCAAAGTTTGAATTGAATAATCAAGTATTTTATCTCTTAATAGATGACTTCGCTCGTTCGGGTTCAAAGTCAGTTTACAAAACTTTTGAAAAGTTCATTGGTGATGATTTAATTTCGGTATCTTATTACCGACACGAATCATTTAAAGAAGCATTGAATAAGTGTTTTAATAACTCTTCTTTAAATGTCAAGGGCTACCCTATGTCAATGTACTTTGAACGGTACAAAATATTATATAATAACCAAACAGCGTTTACGCAGTATGCTTATAGCGAAAGTATCGACGGACGCTATTGGAAAGGATGGTTGACTAAAAACGGTTTTAAATCGTTAGGTTGTGAATTGGTGAATTGCGAAGAATTAGTTTTGGTGAATGGTTTCAATGTACCTGTAAAAGAAAGTCGTAGATTAACGATTCGAAAAGGGCAAGGAACTTACACATTGTACTTCGATAAAGATATTGATGGTGGAAAGTTTTCTGAACCTAAGTTATTGTTGGCAGAAGTCGGAAGCGTTCATCAATACATGATAGGAACGGAGAATATTAAAAATCACTTAAAAAAATAAAAGTCAAATGAAACTACTTAGAATAGTTTTAATGTTAATGGTTGCGACACTTGCTACTACTTGTAAGTCGCAACCATTTTTTTGTGCATTCAAGTACGATACAACGATTAGTGTCGAAAATAATATTTTAGAAATAGACATCTTTTTAGATACTATTAATCAAAAAAGTTCCTATTTTTACACAATCAAGACAAGAGTTGGAGTATACTCTTATGACTGCGATTACTGCAGATTGATAAGAAAAGAAGACCAAGTGTTGTTTTATAATACTTACGTTAAAAACTCTAATTCGAATTCTTATAAAAAACTTCTTAAAAAAGTTGTAAGCATTTCTAATATCGAATTAAGTGTGCTAAGCCGGCATACATTCGTAGAAGAGGAAAGGATTTATGACTTTTTATTCAAAAACAAAATATTAACAGTTCAAGAATACGATAGACTTACGGCGTATTTGTCGTGGAGAGCTAATGTAGTTTTGAATCAAAAACCTTAAAGATGAAAAATATCACAAGATTACCAACAAGCGTAAAGCATCAATTGACAACAAAAACTCAATCAGTAATTCGATTTGCATTGAAAAATCGCTTTATGTTAATGATTGCAATTCTTGTTGTAGGGTACGTAAGTATCAATGGCGTAACATTTGACAGAAGCAACTCAACTTTGAAAGAGTTAAATGCTAAACATCCAAAGACGGAAGAAGCTAATTACATTACTTCAGAAGCAATGGATAGCGTTGTGAATGAAGTGATGGAAGCTGTTAAACAAAACAACGATTTGATTTTTAATAGAAATGGAGATGTTGAATCAGTGTCAACTCAAAAAGTAGCAGAAACACCTCGTCCTGAAAAAGTTGAGATTGACGACAACAAAGCTAACAATTTTGCTAACGTTGCAATCGTGTTAAATCCAACGTACTTTAAACGTCACAACATTGACAAAAAAGTGCAAAAAGAATTGATGAATAACGTAAAGAGTTATGTAAGTCGTTATGTTCCGGTGGCAAAAATCGAACAAAACTTGTACGGTATTCCAACAAGTATCACATTAGCTCAAGGACTTTTGGAAAGTGATGCAGGGCATTCTCGCTTAGCGAAAACGGCAAATAATCACTTTGGTATCAAATGTTTCTCTCGCGCTTGTGCAAAAGGACATTGTAAAAACTATACGGACGATTCTCACAAGGATTTTTTCCGTAATTACAAAAGTGCATGGGAAAGCTATCGAGCACATAGTTTGTTCTTACAAAAACCTCGGTACAAACACTTATTAACGTTACCGCCAACAGATTATAAAGCATGGGCAAAAGGCTTACGTGAAGCTGGTTACGCAACCGACAAACGCTATGCCGACAAACTCATCACTTTAATCGAAGCGTTGGATTTACATCAATATGATAAGTAAGTGAAACGGTTTTAAATCAAAAAAAAAGGGTAGCATTAAGTTGTTGCCCTTTTTTTTATACAATAGTATTATGGAAAAAAAAACAAAAAGAACGTCAATTGAGTTACTTAGAGATGCCAATCGGTATTTCTTACCTTACTTGCAAGTGATGCAAGAAATCGAGTACAATGATGGTGAAATGACACCTGAATTAGAAAAACGATACAACGAAGTTTTAAAGCAGTACTCTTCAAGCCCCGATTTAAAGAACGAAATCGTTCAAAAAGCGGGTAATATTGCTTTAGTGTATAAAAACACTATCGAACCCGAATTCAATCATGCAAAGAAGAATAAAGCTCAAGCAGAGCTTACTCGGAAACGCATTGATAAAAAGATGAAATGGCTTCGTGCAATGGCAGAACAGTTGTTGGAAGCAACAGGAGATGATGAAATCAAGTTGAATGGAAAAAAAGTTATGTACTTTAGCTACAAGCAAGTGGTTGAATTACACAACGAGCAATTGATTAAAGCTATCTTAATTGATTATTTCAACAACGGTGGAGACGAAAGAACCGTTACTCCTCTTTACTACACAGAATTACTTCATTTCATTGAAGATTGTGTAGATGTAAAATGGGAAGTGAACTTCAACCGAGAAGCGACCGATGTAAAACTCAAAGTAAACGATGAAAAAGCATTGGCGTTTTTGACTTCAAGCGAAGTTAACTTGGGTGATGTTTACGACATTCACACCGTAGAGAAAAGAACTTTGAATATTAGAAAGCTGTAAAGTTTAATTAGTTAATTAATAAGCCTCAATACTTTAATTAGTGTTGAGGCTTATTTTATTTAAGTGCTATGATAGATTATTATCTGTTCGATGACATTGACAATGGATTCGATATGGACCTCGAAGATTATAAGATGTTCAATTGTCTTAGAGCATTACCAACAAATCAAGGCGACAATCCAAACAGGTCACTTGAAGATGGTTGGCAAGAAAATAATTGGACGTGGTTACATCGAATGATATTCACGTCCGTAATTAACAAACTACAAACCGTAGTCATTCCATTAGATGTTCTTTTTCGCTTTCATAAAGGTTTGATGTATATGTCATTATCTAACGATGCTATTCTAAACGGAAAAGCATCTCACGTTTACGGTCGTGACCTGAAACAGGAAGATATGGAATACATCGTTGAATATGAAAAACTTTTGCGTGAAACAATAAAATGCGAACGTAGATTATTTGACAAGAGAATACTTGATGTAGCGTCCAATGAAATGATGCGTATCATAGAATTGAATGAGGTGGAGTTGGCGAAAGTATTTTGGATGTACAAGAAAGGTGAAGATTTTCAAAACTTTATTTTTCAATCGAAAAGTGAAATGGTTGTTGCTTCTGATTCAGGTGTTCAATCACGTTACCGAAACACTACACCTGAAGACTATGACTTCATTGAAAGTCCAATTGAAACGTTAAGCGACTTAGTAAACGCCAAAGGCTTATGGTTTAGCAATTCTAAAGTCGCATTCATCAGCACACATTATGACGATATGTGGACACAAACAGGGTTCAAAGATGCAAGTCATTTGTTAAATGCTGCGGCTTCGTGTTTACGTATGATGGCAACCTTATCTCAAAGAATTGAAGAAGGTAATGTGTATTGGTACATAGCAGGGCATTTGTTCAATTCTTATTTAAGTATATCTGAAACAATTAGAAGTTTTAGAACGGATCCGGATAAAATGAATGGAAAGTATTTAAACAAACCTTTTGAATCTGCAATAAGCCAATCGGCTTACAAGGAAGCGGACAAGTACCGATTAGAGTTTTTAGGATTCTTTGTAACAGAATTAATGAAAAAGGAGGTGAATGATGAAGTTTAAAACATGGCAAGAAATCGAGTTTGTTCTTATTCAATATCCTATTTTATTTCATCTAATGTCTTTAGAAGAAGTAGTAGATGAGTTTGATGAGTTGTTGAGATTAGCAAAAACACGTAAGCTAATTCCGAGTGGACAAATGACTATCAATGTAACCGAACTACAGATGCTTGAAAAAGTAATGCTTTCGGAACATCAAAATACATTCAAAGGAGAAGAGATAGTTTACCCTAATCTTATCGTAGTTGGAAAAGATACAGTAAATGGCATCGTGTCAATGAAGATTTTAAAACGAACTGTTGAAATAAATCAAGTCGTTATTCCTGTAATGTGCGACATTGAGATGAAAGTGTTTGGTGAAAAAGTCGTAATCGAAAAGAAGCATCCACAACAAGCATTGCAATTCGTTCAAAACATGTTAGATAGTTCGAGAAATGGATTGTTTTACTTAGGACGATGGAATAACAATAAAGTGCAACCTTATTCGCAAGAATACAAGGCTTTGGCAGAGTTAGTTTGTTCGTTCAGAGTTGCCGCAGACACTTTCTACGGCAACGTAGATAAAGTAGAAGGTTTTTTAATATCTTACGTACAGCAAACTATTAATGCTCCTCGGTTCAAAAAGTATTGTGAAAGATTGAAATGTCAATGGGAAGGTGAGTTTGCTTATCGTTTAGTTGCTGCTTATTGGTGGTATTTACGAGAACAGAAAAACCGAAATACATTACATAGCTTTATTTGTGGGTTTCAGTCTTTTTGCAAAAATCACGTTTACGAAACAGCAGATTGGTACTTAGTTGCTAACAACGGATTGGAATTTAATCCTATGTTTTTTGAACAAAAGCCTGTTGCTGTAATTAATAAACAAGAAACAGATTGGAGTATTACAGATGATAATATCAATGAACCGAGCCTTGCTCCTGGACCATCTTCGGATAATGGCAATGGAAGTGTTAGAGATAGCTTTGGCTTACTTGTGTTACCGTCAATGGAAGATACTTGGGTAAAGTTTATTGACGAGTTGGGTGAGAACTTTGATTGGTAAAGTCCTACTATTTCCGTATCTTTATATAAAAGAATATGGGAATTAGGAAATGTATTTGGCGTACTCGTACTCGCAAAAGAACGATAAAACTATCTGTTAATGAGTTGATTAATGAAATGATTAACGATGAGTACGACACAATTATAGAGGAGTGTACAAAGCAAAAAAGCAAACCGCTTTTCAGAGTAACTCCGACCAAAAAAGAATTAAAAGTCTTATTTATACTGCTTATTGTGCCTGCCTTTTTGAGTATATTCAAGAAGTGTCTTATCAATGGTTTCAACGCTGCTTTCGATATTGGAGAGTATAGAGTTGGCAACATTTACAGGCATCGCAATAAGCTGTATAGATACGAGAAAATCAGTAAAGATTAATGGAAAAAGAATTAATCATTAACATTAGTGACGGCGTAAAACTAATAAATCCAACACCTGAATATTTTAAGGATTTAGTGGCAATGCTTGATGAAATGCCTATTTTTAAGCATTCAGCACAAGCATACACACATTCTTATACACCACTAAAAGATATTATTTCAATATCTTCTAAAATACTTAAAAAACATAATTTTGGAATTGTTCAAGATATTGACGATTATCAATCAGATTCAAAAACGGGAATGATTGTAACTCAACTTATTCATGTTTCAGGAGCAATTAAAGTTTCAGTAAGCAATTACAAAGTAGAACCAATGAAAGGGCAAAATACTCATCAAGAACGAGGTTCGGCAATTACATATAGCAAACGTTTTGCTTATATCGCTGCAATCGGCGGAGAAACAGGAGATGTCGAGACCGCTGAATTTACAGAAGATGAAAAGAATGAATTTACAGAAGATGAAAAGAAAAATATAAAAGCAAACACTTCTGTTGAAAAAGAAAAAGATTGGTTCAATCTAACAAATAAAGATGGTAGCGAAACACTTGGTTGGACATCTCTTAAAAGAAAGATTTTAGATGGAACTTCAAAAGTCAAAGATGTGAAAGAATTGCGTAAATATTACAAAGTAGGAAATAAAACTGCTGATGAAATAGAAAATTGGTTAGAGCAAAATCCTTATGGAAGCAAAAGTAATTGATAAAATGCCAATCGGCAGCACTAAGTTTTTGTTTCACTTGATGGCTTGTCTTAGAGAACGCAAAGATAAGTCATCAGATGGAACAGTAAGGTGCCAAACTCGCTTTCGGAAAAGGGTAGTTATTCAAAAGAAAACTGATAGTCAACCCGAAAAATCAGAGTTCTACTATTACAATCTTTGGTTTGAAAAAGAATGGCATAACGCATTAGGAAAAAAGCTATTTAGTAAAACTCCTACTACTTATGTCATGCTTACTCCACTTCGAGATAAAGCAACCTGCAAAAGATTTCTTACAGGAAAAGGAAAAGAAGTGCGTTTAGGAGTGTCGAATGACATACTAAATGCACATTTCAAGACAATTGGCAAGGATTACAGCCACTTTATCTTTCAAGAGGATATAAACGGCAGACTTTGGATTATACGTCCTGTAATCGAGTTTTTTCTATCTTTTATAGATACGGGAATGTTCTTTAGAGGATTAAAGTACAAAGACGATACGTACACGGATGAAAAGAAAGATACCGTAAATATCATAGAAGGTAACTTTTTCTATGATTGGGATTTGACATTAACAAACGAGGCAAGATTACGATTCACGACAGACAGGTACACGCAAGGCGATTTTGTAAAAGATAGTCGTGCAATGAGCATGGCAGAAATGAGTGACTATTTCAGAAAGACAGTCACAAGAAAAGACAATGGCAAAAAATCTTATGCCGTCTTTTTAAATATGTTGAAAAAGTACGGGATAATACATCAGTTCACTACTCCGAGTATGAAAGTAACAATGTGGAATCCTGCATTTTCAAAAGAGCATCACGGTCATTTCGGAACTTTCAAACCGAAAAAAGGGAATGACGATTTTTACAATATTTATGGTGATAAGAAATACATGGGGGTCTTACAAAGAATAATGTTTGAACCGGGTGTATTTCAAGAGCCAATCAATAATCAAAAAAAGCTATTTTAATTAAAAAAGTATGAAATCATTAAATCGAGTAACATTAATCGGTAATCTTGGACAAGATCCGGAAATCAAATATTTGGACAACGGAACGGCAGTTGGGCGTTTTTCATTAGCAACAAGCGAAAGCTATAAAGATAAAGACGGCAATTGGCAAGATAGACCAACGGAATGGCATAATATCGTGGTTTGGAGATATTTGGCAGAA
>JBGCFH010000056.1:0-15123 GCA_045106825.1 Saprospiraceae bacterium
CAGCCCGTAGGGGAATCGAACCCCTGTTTCCAGGATGAAAACCTGGCGTCCTAACCCCTAGACGAACGGGCCTTTTGACATTTAATGAGGAATTAGAAATTTATAATCAGGAATTTTTTGATTCCTTTTTTCTAATTATCAATTCCTCATTAATAATTTCTAATTAGAAAAGTTGCAGCCCGTAGGGGAATCGAACCCCTGTTTCCAGGATGAAAACCTGGCGTCCTAACCCCTAGACGAACGGGCCTTTTTTCAAAGGTATATTTTAAACTCCTACTTTTGAATTAAAGTTCACTAAACTTAAAATTAACCTAAAAACACTTACTAAGATTTTGAATTTGATTACTTTTGCAGCGTAATTAGGAAAGGTATCATTATACCCTTTTTCCAAAAGCACGGCAAAGATAAGGTGATTTTTGAAAAATCCAAATAACTTATTTTTTATTTTTAATTGATTTTATAAAAATAATTATTAGTTTAGCGGAATATTAACTTAGTGTCAAAAAGACACTTTAAATAAACACTATATATTAAAGCTTTATAAGTTAACCTTTTATGAGGTTAATAACGTTTTAATATTTTATTATTAATTATTGTCAATTTTCCTGTAACAAGCAGGGCAAAAAAAACTAATTATGGCAAAGAAAGTAGCTATTAACGGCTTCGGACGTATCGGTCGTCTAACATTTCGCTTCTTACAACAGAATCCTGATGTAGAAGTGGTTGCAATCAATGATTTAACAGATAATGCAACTTTAGCACACTTATTAAAGTATGACTCAACTCAAGGTATCTTCGATGGTACAGTTGAACACACTGAAGATTCATTGATTGTCAATGGAAAATCTATCAAGGCTTCAGCAGAACGTAATCCTGCTGCTTTACCTTGGGGCGAAATGGGTGTTGATGTCGTTTTAGAATGTACTGGAATTTTCAGAAATAAAGATAAAGCAAGTTTACACATCGAAGCTGGTGCGAAAAAAGTAGTTATCTCTGCTCCTGGAAAAGGTGAAGGTATTCAAACTATCGTATTAGGTGTAAACGATGATACATTAGATACTTCTAATACTGTATTCTCAAATGCATCTTGTACAACTAACTGTTTATCTCCTTTAGTGAAAATTATCACTGAAAACTGGGGATTGGTACAAGGTACAATGACGACGACTCACGCTTATACAGGTGACCAAAGAATCTTAGATGCTCCTCACGCTGACTTACGTCGTGCGAGAGCTGCGGCTATGAATATCATTCCTACTACAACTGGTGCTGCTGTAGCTGTTGGGAAAGTTATTCCTTCTGTAGCTGGGAAATTAATGGCAATGGCTGTTCGTGTTCCTGTTCCGACTGGTTCAATGACTGAATTGACTGTTATTACAGACAAAGAAGTAAATGTTGAAGAAGTAAATGCTAAATTCAAAGAATATGCTGATGCTGGATTGAAAGGTATCATGGAATATTCTACGGCTCCTTTAGTATCTTCTGATATTGTTGGAAATCCTCACTCTTGTATTTTCGATTCTGGTTTGACAAAAGCAGATGGTAAATTATTAAAGGTTGTTGGTTGGTACGATAACGAAGCTGGTTACTCAGCACGTTTGGCAGAATTAACAGCAAGAGTTTAAACTGGTTTCTGGTCGCTGGATTCTGGTTTTTGATAACCAGTATCCAGTAACCAGCAACGAGCAACCAGAAAATGAATTTTCAAAATAAAAAAGTATTGATTCGTGTAGATTTTAATGTTCCATTAAATGGAAATTATGAAATCACGGATGATACTCGGATTCAAGCAGCTTTACCAACGATTACTAAAGTTTTAGAAAATGGTAATTCTGTGATATTAATGTCGCATTTGGGTCGTCCGTTGAAGAAACTAAATGATGATGGTAGTATCAATGTTGAAAAATTTACTTTACATCATTTGGTCGATTATTTATCGGAAATTTTAGGTCGTGAAGTAAAGTTTGCCAATGATTGTGGTGGTGAAGAATCACAGGCTTTAGCTGCCGAATTACAAGCAGGTGAAGTTTTATTATTAGAAAATACTCGTTTTAATAAAGGCGAGAAAAAAGGTGATGAAACTTTTGCTAAAAGTCTGGCTGATTTAGCTGATGCTTATATCAATGATGCTTTTGGAACTGCTCACAGAGCGCACGCTTCAACTACAACTGTTGCTCAATTCTTTTCGGCTGAAAACAAATCTTTTGGTTTGTTGATGGATAAAGAATTGGAAAACGGTAATAAAGTATTAAATAATCCAAATCGTCCTTTGACAGCAATTATTGGTGGAGCAAAGGTTTCTGATAAGATTTTGTTATTAGAACGTTTGATTGACTTTGTGGATAATTTGATTGTTGGTGGCGGAATGGCTTATACTTTTATGAAAGCTCAAGGTGGAACTATTGGAGGTTCACTTTGTGAAGAGGATAAGTTAGATTTGGCAAATAGCTTAATTGCGAAAGCAAAAGCAAAAGGTGTCAATTTATATTTACCTGTAGATTCTGTTGTAGCGGATAAGTTTGCGGCTGATGCCAATACAAATATTCAAGCAAGTAATGCAATCGCTGATGGTTGGATGGGTTTAGATATTGGAACAGAAGCTGTAAAAAGTTTTACGGAAGTCGTCAAAAATTCAGATACGATTCTTTGGAATGGACCAATGGGCGTTTTTGAAATGGACGCTTTCGCTAATGGCACAAAATCTATCGCAATTGCAGTCGCAGAAGCAACTGCAAATGGTTCATTTTCATTAGTTGGTGGCGGAGATTCTGTCGCTGCCGTGAAATCTATGAATTTGGCAGACAAAGTTTCTTATGTTTCTACTGGTGGCGGTGCAATGTTAGAGTTTTTAGAAGGCAAAACTTTGCCAGGTGTTGCTGCTATTATTCAGTAACTAATTGTGGCAATTTTTTTTAAATACAATGAGAAAATAATCGTGGAAGATTAATTATAATTGGCTTTTTCGCTTTGGTGGAAAAGCCTTTTTTTGTTATTTATCCCGTCTAAAAAATCCTTTTCAAAATGAAAGGTTTGTGAATTGTGAATTGATAAAATGCAATATTTATAATAGATTTATACGCTTGAAATATTACTAAACCTTGGTTTTCTAAGAATTGATAATTAGAACGGATTTTAAAAAAATAAAAAGACTTATTCAAAGGCTTTTTTAGAATTATGGCAATCGTAAGAAAAGTGTGATTTCTTGTAGGAAAATCGACTATAAAATGACTTTTTGTAATGTTTAAGGAATGATGAAATAATAACTTACCGGGCAAAGCCAGTACCTGAGTTACGAGTTTGACAGCCAGTCCCGAGGACTCTGGACAAGATTTCAGAAATTAGAAACTAAGATACTCACCTAATGACTATTTGAATCAATATTTGTTTCTTACGATTGTCATATTTTTAGAATAGTATGATTTTAAATATAAAATAGTATTGTTTACTTTGTGAGTTTAAAATTTTATGAACCAATAAAAACCAAGTTGACTAATGAATAAGAAATCGAATGTATTTTATGCTTTACTGAGTTTACCATCAACAGCGATGGGTTTTGCCTTATGTGTTCAGATTGCAACTTTAAGTTGGATATTGAATACTAAGTATAATTTAAATATAGAAGAAATCGGATTTGTCTGGTTAGCTGGACCTTTAGCGGGGATTTTGGGGCAAGTTATTTTTGGTGTTTTGAGTGATAATGTTTGGTTCTGGAATGGTCGTCGTCGTCCGTTTATCATTATTGGAGGAACGATAGCAGGATTGATGATTTTGGCATTGCCGTTTATTGATGTTATCAATGAAACCTTAGGAATCGGAAGTATTATTGGTGTCGCAATTACAGTGGCTTTGACGTTGGATTTGGCAATAAATGTTAGCTTTAATCCTGCTCGTTCGATTATTGCTGATGTGACAAAAGAAGGCGAAGCGAGAACTAAAGGTTTTACTTGGATGCAAACAATTTCAGGTTTTTTTGGTGTTTTGGCTTATTTGATTGGTGCTTTTATTGGTAACTATGAATTGATTTATATTGGTGCATTTTTCGTTTTGGTGTGTTCGATTATTCCGGTGTTCTTTATCGAAGAACCTCGTCAATTAGACGAACCAAAAACCGAAGAAGAAATAATTACAAGAACAGAAACGGATTGGGTTGCTTTCTTAAAAATCTGTTTTGCACACGCTTTTACTTGGGTTGGCGTACAATGTATGTTTATTTATACTTTCGCTTATATTAAGGAAAATATTATGGGATTTGGTACAGATGAAACACTTTCAACTGCTCAAAATAATGAGATTGGATTTAGTATTGGAATCGCTTTCGCAATATTAAATACGGTTGGATTTATTCTTCCTGCCTTTGTTTTAGAACCTTTAGCAGAAAAAATTGGACGAGTAAGAACACATACTTTAGCGATTGCAATTATGGCAATTGGTTATGGTTTATTAGTCGTTTTGGGCAGTACAATGACTGCTTTCTTTTTATTAATGGCAGTTGTCGGAATCGGTTGGGCTGCAGTTGTGAGTTTGCCGTTTGCGATTATGTCAGAAGTAGTGAGTCAAAAGAAAATGGGTTTAATGATGGGTTTATTCAATCTTTCTGTCGTTTTACCACAAATTGTCGCTTCTCAATTAGGTGGATTTATTAATAATCAAGCGGATAAAAATATGATTTTCATAATCAGCGGAATCGCATTAGGTTTGTCTGCTATATTTTGGTTGTTGGTAAAAGAACAAAGAGGAAATAGTTCTACTGAAACAATAACTGCTGGTGGACATTAATCAATAAGTAGTGTTCAGTTGGCAATACATAATGGAACGACTTTAATTATTGTGTAAAAATGATAACTAAAGTCGTTTTTTCGTAACGACCAACTTTAACAATCATAATTTTTTAGATTTATATAAGAATTTATCATAATATATCGTTTGATAACAAAAGCTAAAAAATTTTACCAAAGCTAAAGCTTTGGTGTATGTACAAAAACAATTTATTATGAAACAGTCACTATTATTATTATTAACTTTACTAATAGCAAGTTGTACCGAAGACGAACCAACAACTTCGACAACCGATGCTAAAATGAATTTCCAATTCAAATTCGATGAAACACAAGAACGCTTAGATGGTTCTGGTGAACCTGTTGAAATTCCAGCTGGTCATGCTGCTCAACATCCAGATTTTAATAGTATGAGTGGATTTTATATCGAGTTAGTACCAACAAAATTTACACAAATTGGTGATGGTGCAGTAATTTATGAAGCACCAAAACAAGCCGCTCAATCTGGTTCACAATTTGAAGAAGCCGTAATTTTTGATGAAGCAATTGTGAACGATGAAAATGAAACATTTTTAGCATTAGATGTAAAAAATATTCCACCTGGAACGTATGAATATTTGCGTATTTCGGTGACTTACCAAAATGCTGATATTCGATTTAACATGAAAAATTTACCTACTCCTTTTCCAAATGATTTAGATAATCAATTAGGAACACTGGCAGGGTTTATTGGTTTTAATACGTACATTTCTGATTTTCAAATTAAAAATAAATCAGTTGAAGTGAATGAAGATAAAGTTCAAGGTTTTTGGGGATTTGAAGTGCAGTTAGATGAGCCTTATCAAAGTTATTATTTACAATATGCGAACCCTTCTGGTGTAACAACTGGACAATCTCCAAATGGTGCGACAACGGTTGTTAATATTTTAGAACAATTTGGTGTGACACTTCCTCAAGGTTCTTGTATCGTTACTGGTGAGTTAAATGAACCGTTGATTATTACAGGAAATGAAACCGAAGATATTGATGTAACGCTTTCATTTTCAGTAAATAACAGCTTTGAATGGGTTGATGATAATGGAAATGGTGAATGGGATTGGGACATTCAAGCAGGAACGGTTGAACAAGTTGTCGATATGGGATTAAGAGGTTTGAAAGTTTTTGTGGATTAGTTTGAATATAAGGTTTACTAAACTTTCAAGACTTGAAGTTTAGTAAACCTCACTTTAGCAATATTTGCATCTATTGTTCCCAAAAATGGCTTTCCACTTCTCTTCTATTTATCACAAAAGTATCTATACTAATTTGTCCATTATCATTTTGAAAATAATTGATTTTTAAATAATTATCGTCTTTTTGCGAATAAGATTTACTATAAATACGTTCATTCTCTTTAGATAAAATACTATCAATTTTACCTTGATTAAAATAAATAGATCGTTGCCAATCATTCCTATCTTCCATTTTTACTTCGCCATGAATTTGACCATTGACGCAAGGCACAACATAAGTTCCATCAAAATCATAAGGTTGTTGCATTTCATGTTGTTCTATCCAAATTCCATTTTCAATTGGTGCTTTCATCTTTTTGAATCGTTTAAAACGCTTCGAGGCTAATTTCTCTAATCGTCTTTCGATTCTATTTTCTTTAGTATAATATTCAGGTAATTGTTGAACAAGATATGGAAGTAAAAATATGCTAATAAAAATTATAGGAAAAAGTGCAATTATTGAAGTCAAAAAAAGGAAGATATTTTCAAAATAGTACGAATAACTTTCGTCATGCCTTCGTTCTTCTAACGATTTCGCCCAACGAATCAAAATGAAATAAAAAGCAATAGGTATCAATAACCATAGTGAATATACACCAGAGCCTAATAACCATATTAAAATCATTGTGACCAATAAAACAAGGATTGCAAACCAATGTAAATATTTGACTTTAGTCATAGAAAAGATTTATTATATGGCGAATTGCGATTTAAAATATCACACCACAAATATTTTGATGGAAATTATGGTTTATATTTTCTTTTTTTGGATAGATATTTAGGAATGATTTAAGATGATTATGATGAAGATTTTTCGGAGGTCAATAAGAAACGAGGTTGAATATTTTCTAACAAAATTGCACAGAGAATAAATCTTTGTGCAACTCTGTGAAAACCATTGTGTTTTCCATATAAAATAAAAAACTAATTCGCATAATCCAAAACTTGCTGCCAAACTCTAAACACATTCTTGTAGCAAATTTTTTCAATATCTTCTTTAGAATATCCTCGTTGTAGTAAGACATAAATCAAATTTGGATATTGAGATACATCTTTCAAACCAGTCGGTAAACTATCGCCAACACCATCATAATCAGAGCCTAAACCAACATGATCTATTCCTGCCAAAGCCACAACATGATCAATATGATTCGCCACCATTTCTACATCAGAAAATAGTTTTGGATTATCTTTTTTGAATTGTTCAATGATTGGTTTTGCTTCTACATCATTATGTTTTAAATCTTGGGATTTTAGCATAGAATCCAATTCATGTCGAAGTTCCGTATTTTGTTCATCAATTTTAGAATCTAAAAATGTTGACCCAAAATTAATTTGAATCACGCCACCATTTGGTTTCATTTTTTGAATCATATCATCACTCATATTGCGTTCAAAACCAGGTGTATATTTTCGACAAGAAGAATGTGACGCAATTACAGGAACTTTCGTAATTTCTAATGTTTGATAAAATGCATCATCCGAAACATGAGAAATATCAATCATAATTCCCACCTTATTCATTTCTTCCACAACTTTACGACCATAAGGACTTAATCCATTCCAAGTACGTTTTTTGTCATACGACGAATCACAGATTTGATTATCTTTAGAATGTGTCAAAGTGATATAACTAATTCCACGTTTTCTAAAATAAGTCAAATTTGCCAAATCATCGCCAATCGGAGCACCATTTTCCATTCCCATTGGTAATGAAATGATTCCTTCTCTAAAATATTTTTTAACATCATCAGGTGTAAAAGCAATTCCAAACTTATCAGGATGTGCGGAACAAATATCCTCAATCATTGTAATCAAAGTATCGGCTAATTCCTTTGCACCACCTTCTTTCTGAAATTTTGAAGGAATATATATAGACATAAACGGTGCATCTAAACCGCCTTTTTTCGCTCGGACATAATCAAAATCACCCTTATCTGTTTCAATCGGGATTCCGATAAATTCCTTCTCTAATCTAAAATTTTGAACACGCAACCGATAAGGCAAATCTACATGTCCATCTGTAATGATATATTGATGAGCCAATTCATCTGCCAACTTACGTAAACTTTCTTCTGACTTTGTTGCACTACAGCCTGCCAGTACAATAATTGATAATATCAATATTATTAATCTCATCTGTGTGCTTTTAAAATTTCTGAGGAGCAATAATCTCTTCTGTATTTTCTAACTTACCATTTTCAAAATGATAAATGGTTTCGCTGTAAGCCTGTCCGTTTTTATAAACAGATTCAAATACCGTTTTATATTCTTTACCGTCGATGACTCTGATTTCCATAAATCGACCTCGACCATCTAATCGACCATTTTTATAACTTTGATAACCCGTTAAGTCACCATGATCATTGTAGACTTTATCTTTTCCGTGTAGTTTGCCGTTTTTGAATTTTGTCACTCGTTCTTTGACAGGGTTTTTGTATAAATATTCGACTATTTTTTCGCTTCCATCTCGTCTGTCAATATAAATCATTTCGTATTGATATAGGCTTTTGGGACTTGTAGTTTCTTTGTGTGAAACAAACTCATAAGCACCTGCACGACCAATTTTGATTGCTTGAAAAAGATTATAAAATCTGGCATCAGTTACAAAATAAGTTATCCATTTTCCTTGACGTTTTCCTTTTTTGTATTTTCCTTTTTCCTTTAGTTCACCGGTGATTTCATAATAGTTCCATTCTCCGCTGGGTTCACCGTTGACGATTTCACCTTCCGCCCATTTTTCGCCAGTAAATGGATGGTATTCGATGACATTCTGATTAGGGTTTTTAGAAATTTCTTTTAAGACATTGTGTTTTTCCATTCGAGGATCTAATACATGAAGTATAGAACCAGTTGCTAAAATATTGTCTGCTTCCATATAATTGGCATAAATCAAATACGTTTCTCCTTCCGAAAATAAGATTTTTGCTAAAGCAATTTTTCCAATATCAATTGTATCGGGCATATCACCTCGATAAGATTCGTGAACAACTAAGCGAATTTTATATGTTGGAATATTCGTATCTTTTTCACGATATGCAAAATCCATTGTACTGGGATTTCCGACTTTGATGACTGTGCCTACGAATACTTTATCCATCTGATTGTAATGCCACATTACTGGATGCGTTGTACCAAAGTTACAAGCTAAAACATTGGAAGTCAATAAGATACCGAAGAATAGAAAAATTGATTTTATCATGTAGTTGTAGTAGTTTTATACTAATGTTAAAAAAAACATTGTTTTAGCTTTTTGTCAAAAGCTAATTTATTTAAACCGTTTCCGATAACAACTAAAGTCGTTTGTCGTGTTTCGTTTGGTTGCCATTCGCTACCTTTTGTAAATACGACTTGTTGTTGTACAGACTGAAAAATTATTTTATTCGATTGACCATCAATATTCAAAATGCCTTTCATTCGATAGATTCGCATACTTTGAAAATGCAGCAAGACATTTACAAAATGACGAAATTTCAAAAAATCAAAAGGTATTGTATATTGATAGGTTTGTGCCGTGATATTTCCGTGTCGATGATTGAACGCAAATTTAGTAGATTGCGTTTTGACTTCAACCTGTTTTGCTTCAAAAGCCTTTATATTTAGAATTTTATTAACATCAATTTGCGGATTCTTAGCATTTAACATTGCGTCAAGCGTAATAGCAAAAGGATGAATCGCTTTTAAATTTTGTTTTATTTGAGTTAGTTGATTTGTATTGATTAAATCTATTTTATTAAAAATCAATACATCAGCAAAACTGATTTGACGAGCAGCTTCTGTTTCTTTTGATTTTAATAATTCATCAATATGAAAACTATCAACGACACATAAAATGCTATCTAATTGGAAGTGTTCTTGTATATTTAAGTCGGAAACAAAAACCGCTGCAACGCCCGAAGGATCTGCAATTCCTGTCGTTTCGATGATTAGATGGTCAAACTCATCACGACGACGAACCAACTCATTCAATAGTTTTGCTAATTCAATATTTAACGTACAACACAAACAACCGTCTGTAATTTGAAAAATATCTTCTTCTGCACCAACAATAAATTCACTATCCAAATTTACTGCACCAACTTCGTTTTCAATTACTGCAAATCGTTGCTTCGATTGCGATTGAATGATATGATTTAACAATGATGTTTTGCCTGAACCTAAGAAGCCAGTTAATATTGTTACAGGTATTTTTCTATTATTCATTAAAGTATTAATGTAGACCCGACAGTTTTTTTTTAAAACTGTCAGGTCTGATATGAAAAATTTATCGAGCATAAAATAACCAGCTAATTGCTTTCGGAAATTCTCGCCCCCAAATGCTTTCGGTATGTGTACCTTCTGGATCAATAACTAATTTAAAGTGAATATTTTGTTGTTGTTTTGTTTGTAAAATATTTCGTATTTCAAAAAGGTTTTCTACCATATTTGAACCTTCTTTTCCACCTCCAAATAAATAAAGTCGTATATTTCTTTTTGGTTGAAACTCACGAGTTTCTTTATAAACATCAGGATAAATCCAAAAAGATGGCGAAAAAACCATGACTTTGCTAAAAGTATCAGAATGATATAAAGCCGCATAATGAGAAATTAATCCACCCATTGAACTACCTCCAAATGCAGTATTTGCAGCATCTCCAAGCGTTCTATAGTTGTTGTCAATATGTGGTTTTAAGGTGTTGACCATAAAATCCAAATACTTTGTACCTTCTCCATGACCAATTCCAATCGGCAATTCGTTTGCAGGTGTATATTCATTAATTCGTTTATCATTTCCGTGGTCTACACCGACAACGATAATATCGCCCATTCCATGTTCTGCCAAAATTGCTAATTTTTCATCAATTCCCCAAGTCCCAAAAGGAGCATTTTTATCATATAAATTCTGTCCGTCTTTCATGTATAAAACAGGATACCGTTGATTTGTTTTGTCATAATTATGAGGTAATAAAATCATAACTTTACGATAAGTATCTAATTGAGGCATATAAAAATTATCATCGACCATTTGGATTTTTGGTAAAAAGTCGGGATTGAATGCCTTTCCATTTTTTCGCCATCGAGGCACTTCGTCATAAATTGTTCCAACAGGATGATTAATTTTACGATTATTTGTACGATTTCCAAAATTATCAACTTCGACTTCTGACCAATCGCCACGCACATATTTATACTCAAAAAAACGTGGTTTTTCTATATCATCCGGAAAATTTAAATGATAAACTCCAGTTGAGATTTCATGAAAGCGAAATCGTTCATCTGCTACTTTCCAATTGTTAAAAGTACCAGTTATATATATTGGTCGTTCATCGCCAGACCTTGTTGTTAGTTCAAATGTTAGACTCATTAGTGTATTTTTAGACTTTCGTATTTTCTACTTTATGTAAGTCCGCAAATATAGACAATCCTACAAGATTGAATTGTGATTAACTAAATAGTATAAAAAAAATGATATGAATCTTAAAAATGGTAAGAATTGAGTGAAAACGAAATTGCTTTTATGATAAAAGTTGAGAAGGAAAGAACCAGATACGCTTTTGTATGATATAGATTCTCAAAAATATGGTTTATCACAAAATATCTTCTATTTTCGTGTATTAGTATATTATTACAATAAAATTGATAATTGTCTTAAACACAGAAGTCACAAAAAGAATTGTTTCTCTTTTGTGCCTTTTGAGGTTTAGAAAAACATAAATAAATTGAACTTACTACGACCTCATGCAGAAGATACGTTTGCTGAAGAATTGGCAGAATTAAAAAGGATTGATGATAAACCTCGTCCTGAGAATTGGGAAATTTCGCCTTGGGCAGTTGTACAGTATTTATTAGGTGGAAAATTGGACAATGGTTTTGAGATAGAGCCAAAGTATTTTGGAAATCGTCGATTGATGGAAGTTGCCGTAGCGACTTTGGCAACCGATCGAGCATTGTTGTTGATTGGTATTCCTGGTACTGGCAAAACTTGGGTTTCGGAACATTTGGCGGCAGCGGTTTCGGGAAGGTCAACGCTTTTGGTACAAGGAACAGCGGGAATGAATGAAGATGCGATGCGTTATGGCTGGAACTATGCAAAACTTTTGGCAGAAGGCCCTTCGCCCGAAGCTATCGTTGCAAGTCCGATTATGAATGCAATGGAAAATGGAAAAATTGGTCGAATCGAAGAATTGACAAGGATTCCATCTGATGTGCAAGATACTCTAATTACGATTCTGTCAGAAAAGATTTTGCCTGTTCCAGAGTTGAATATGGAAATTCAAGCACGAAAAGGATTTAATGTAATTGCTACGGCAAATGATAGAGACAAAGGTGTAAATGATTTGTCATCTGCACTCAAACGTCGTTTTAATACGGTCGTTTTGCCACTTCCTGCGACAATGGAGGAAGAAGTGAAAATCGTAAAAACTCGTGTCGATAAAATTGGTCAAACCTTAGCCTTACCAGCAGAACTTGCACCTGTTCAAGAGATTCAACGTTTGGTAACTATTTTCCGTGAATTACGAAGTGGAAAAACAAGCGATGGACGAACAAAATTGAAAATTCCAACGGCAACATTAAGTACAGCAGAAGCGATTTCGGTAGTCAATAGTGGACAAGCTTTGGCAGCACATTTTGGTGATGGAATGTTAAAAGCAGGAGATATTGCGGCGGGAATCACTGGAGCAATTATCAAAGATCCGACACAAGATACTGTAGCTTGGAAAGAGTATTTGGAAACAGTTGTGAAGGAGCGAAATGGTTGGAAAGACTTGTATCGAGCTTGTAGAGAGTTAGTTTAAGTAACAGCTAAAAATAATCGTCTGATATTTCCTAACTTTTGTCTAAACTTCCATAAATTGCTCATGAAATAGCTTTTATTTTGAGCGATTTTATTTCAGATTATTCTAATTTATAACATAAATACAAATTAAAAATCATGACTAAATCTTTAACATTATCATCATTAGCCATATTGATACTTGGAATCGTTGGTTGTTCATCATCTGAATCCTCTAATTATCAAAATGAGCCAAACGTAAACGTCAATATTAGTGTAGCTGAAAGTGCGCCTTCAGCATCAGAAGGATTTAATTTAGAACAATTTCACCGATTATTAATCGAAGAAGGTGAAAATGAAGCACAATGGGACGCTCAGTTTTTATCGGACTTAGTTAATCGAGAAGATATTAATAACTTGGATTTGAATCAAAATGGAGTGGTTGATACTATTCTGGTTGAGCCTTTTGATGGTGGCGACAGCAAAGGATTTCAATTATACACAAAAGTGATTGATTATGAGGGAATGGATAAAGATGAAGAACAAACAATTTGTACGGTTGTCGTAGAACAAGAAGACGATAAAGGAAGTTTGACCGTTAGTGGAAACGAGCAAATGTATGGTCAACATCATCATTATCATAGTAGTAATTTAAGTACATTTTTCTTGATGTATTGGATGATGTCACCTCGTTTTAATTCGTTTGGCGGTTATCAATCTTCTTATCCTCCTCGAACACCAGCGAGTCAACAAGGCTATAATGATAAGATGAATAATCGAAATGCGAATCATACTGGTAAAAAAGCACCGACAGCAGAACGTCCAAATTCTGTGAAACAAGCTGCTACAAAACAAAAAACAGCAGCGAAAGGAATTAAATCTAAATTAGCAAACCCAACAAGTTCGCAGCGTTCATTCAAGGCTCAATCACAAGCGAAATCAACTAAATCTAATGCGTCATCTGGTTTTGGTAAAAAATCAACTGGTACAAAAAGTAGTGGTTCAAGTGGTCGTTCAGGCGGTCGTTCAGGCGGTGGAAAATAGATTTTAGTATTTTAGTGATTAGTGATTAGTTCGCCTAATCACTAATCAACTAACAAAGAAAGATGAAAAAAGAAATGGAAATTGGTATGTCAACACCTAAACGGTGGGATTTGTCAGATAAGAAAAAATTGAGTTATCAGTCACTTTATATCTTGTATTTGATGGTAGAAGGTAAAGTTACGATTCCCAATTTTTTGGGTGGTAATTTGAAATATGTAGAGGAAGCAGTTAATCTATTAGAAAAAAAACAACTGATTGTTCAGACAGAAAATATCACAGAAGGTAAAAAAATATTAGGCGTAAAAGTTAAGAAAGAGGACGTAGAATGGGTTTTTGAACCAACGGATAAAGGACGACAGGTTGTGGCTCAACAACGAAAAAATTATCGTAAATTCTTAGCATTTTATGATGTATTTGCACACGTTGATCCGATGACTGGTGAGTTTGCTTTTAGCAAAATCAAAAAATTGTTGTTAGAAAAAGGAAAAGAAGCTTGGCAAAATTATAAATATCAAGATCGTTGGGTTGATTATCGTGTGCCAGTTTTTGTATACAAAGGTATTGATCCTCGGGAGTTTATCTTTTTTTCTTTTATGGAAGAAGGCCGTTTTGTACCAACTGAAAACGACGAAGAACACGAATGGGCAAGGAATTTATTTTTAGAAACATTGTGGGAAGAAATCTACGAAGTTTTGAATACAGCACCAATCTGGGAAGAACAAGGTGATGAAAATAATCCTGCTGCTGAAATAATGGAAACTATCATTATTGAAGGAGCAAAAGTCTTAAAAAAGCAAAATAAAAAACTACTGAAATTCATCAAAAAACAGGATGAAATTATTAATGTAGCTAATAAAGAAATTGAAGAAATTAAAGCGAATCAACAAATGGATTATGATGATTATTATGATGATCCTGTTCGTTATAATTAATGACTCTTTAATAAACTTTTGTAGACGTATAGAAAAACGGCAGAATGCTTCGCTTGATGAAAAATAATTTTTTACAAAAATTCGACTTCAAGACTTTAGAGGATCTAATTTTCATATTTTGCCCAAATTATTAATAGAAAAAATATAAATTACAGGCTTGTTTTGTCCAACGTTGACAGAACAAGCCTTTTCTATTAATAACACTTGTTTTAAGTACGTTATCAGAAGTAAGCACGTATTATAGCGAAATAATTTTTTTGTTCTACGATTTTAAAAAATGTGAATATAGCCGAGTTACATGAATATTTTTTAATGAAGTAGAACGGAAAAAGTACGAGTTAGAATAC
>JBGCFH010000057.1:0-2421 GCA_045106825.1 Saprospiraceae bacterium
CTTTATGATTTTACGTGGTTTTGAATATTTTGATGCTAAGTAACGGCCCCGAGTCCTCGGGGCTGCCGAAAATATCACAAACTCATACGGCAGCTAAAGCAGCCGCTACTGTAAACCACATAGAATCATAAAGAGCCTTTAAGTTTTTGAAATACGGTACAAATGATATGTAATCTAATTTTTTATACTAATTGATGAATCTTTGCATATTGTAATAACATAATCGTTTTTCCATCACAAATTTCACCCGTTGAAATCATATTATAAGCTGTTTCAAAATCTAACTCTAATACTTCAATATTTTCTTGTTCATCTTCCAAACCTCCACCATCACTAACTTTCATCGTTTTATCATATTCTGCTACGAAAAAATACAAAATTTCTGTTACAGAACCTGGCGACATATATGATTCAAATATTTTTTGGACTTTAGAAACCTTGTAACCTGTTTCCTCTTCTGTTTCTTTACGAATACAATCTTCAGGATTGTCTTTGTCTAATAGACCTGCACAAGCCTCGATTAACATTCCCGTTTCATTGCCATTAACGAAAGTCGGTAAGCGAAATTGTCGAGTTAAAATAACTGTTTTCTGAGTCGTATTATACAATAAAATCGTTGCACCGTTTCCTCTATCGTAAGCTTCTCGTTCTTGTGTTTCCCACTCACCATTTGGCTTTTGATAATCAAAACTAAACTTGTTTAAAGTATACCAATTATCAGACAATAAAGTTTTTTTATTAATTTTTACGTTTGGATTTTTCATTTGGTTTTAAATTAGTAACGGCTGTTTTTAGCTGCCGCATAAATCATTAAAAATACGACAGTTAAAGACAGCCGCTACTTACAAACGTTTCAAAAAATAAATTTGACGCTTAACGCAAATCAATTTCAAAAAAACAAACGTCCGAATCAACATAATGTGATGGCAAACCTTGTGTATCTTTCAATTTCCAAATACCTAAAAACTTGAAACCACATTTTTGATAATAATTAATCAAACCCTGATTATGTCCACAAGTATCTAAACGAACAAAATGTTTTTCATTAGATTTTGCATAATTTGCTGCCCAATTAACAATCGTTTGTACCAAATTTCGTCCACGAAAATCAGGGCTTGTTGCAATCCGATGAATATAAACCGAAGGATCAATATCTCGCTCTTCCCATATTTTTGGATCACTAAAAGCGGTTACCCAAATACAAGCAATTTGACCATCAATCAACAATTTCCATTGTTGATTATTCTCAATTTCTGTTTCAATCATTGCAACTTCAAACTCTGGCCAAAGATTATCAATCCATTTTATACGTTGTAAATTCCTCGCCTTTTCGTAAAGGTCAAAAATCGTATCAATATCATGAGTTGTACTGTTTAGAATCTTCATTTTATTTTGTTTTGTAACTGTTCAGCATTGTGCGTTTAATATTTATTAAATAAATAATACTTATTCAACAATTCGATTCTTTGACAATTCTAAAGGCTTACAACTTCACAATTTTTTCTTTCACAATCTTACCATTATTCAGTTGCATAATTACAAAATAAATTCCTTTTGGTAAATTCACCATTGAAATCGAACCATCAATCACCGTTTGTTCTTGTGCTAATTGACCATAAATATTAAACAAGTGAATTGCTTGAATATTCGTTGATGTATTATAGTCATAATAAATAATATCCGCAGTTGGATTTGGATAAAACTTAATTGGCAAAGCTTGATTTTCAATTTCTACCACAATCATTTCACTCAAATCTGATGTTCCATCAAAATCAATTTGTTTCAACTGATAATACACTTCACCATGATCTAAATTCCTATCAACATATTGATAATCAGTTGATTCAAGACTATTTCCTACGCCTTCAATAAAATCTAAAACTTCCCAGTTTTCCCAATCTCGACTACGAGATAATTCAAAACCTTTATTATTTGTTTCAGTCAATGTTGTCCATTCTAATAAAACATCGTTTTGATTTTGAACAGTTGCATCAAACGAAATCATTTCAACAGGTAAAGCATTAGAATTATAATAATCAGTTGAAGGTGTACCTTTTAGACATCTTGATAACATTGGATAAGTTGATGTTACTACATAATAATATGTTCCAGCTGGAAACTCCCGAGTTACACCAAAAACGCCATTACAATCATCCAAATCGCCACCATTTCCTGTGCTGTATTCATAATCTTGCATGTAACGACCATTGTAAGTTCCGCAAGGTGCAGAGATTCCATTGCCATTTCTTGAACCTGTTTTCAAGACATAATTAGATATATATTGGTTCTTTATGATTTTACGTGGTTTTGAATATTTTGATGCTAAGTAACGGCCCCGAGTCCTCGGGGCTGCCGAAAATATCACAAACTCATACGGCAGCTAAAGCAGCCGCTACTGTAAACCACATAGAATCATAAAGA
>JBGCFH010000058.1:0-10195 GCA_045106825.1 Saprospiraceae bacterium
CGCAGCAGGTTAAAACCTGATTTTTTAGATGGTTCTTTGATGAGAAACACTCGAACAGGAGAAAAATTATCCTTAAAACCGGAGTTTTATCTTTTTTGCCAACTTCTTGAACGGAGTAATATCTAAAGAATCGGATTTTAATCCTATTAAACGCTTTAATTTTAAAACGATACCCATTTTGGTAGAATGACGGGAACATTCCGATTGTATCGGAATGTTCCCATCACGTTAGATTGTCTTATTTTGGGCTTGTCCCAAAAATTTGTATGGTTTTGAACAACAATACAATTAATCTACCTTCAATACCTTTCCTTTTGATACAATTTGATTATTTTTAATAATCGAGTAAAAATAAAGACCTGATTGTAAATTGTTTGTTTGAAGTTGTTGAAAATTATTCGCATTGTCTAAATGAATCGACTGAATATTGCGACCTAAAACATCAAATAATTCTATTGTAACTTTCTCATTATCAAATAGTTCAAAAGATAGGAATTCAGTAAATGGATTTGGATAAACTTTGAGATTTTTAGTGTCAAATTGTGAATTTGTGGCAACTGTACAGTTTGTACCGCTACCAATCATATTATCATCCATCCATTGCAGTCGTGTTGTAATCCAAGATTTTAAATATTGAATTTCTTGTGCATAATCTTGACCGATAAAAGGATTTGGCCAAACATAAGTACCCAAAATATTCCAACGATCAAAGTTGCGAACTTGTGCGTCTTGTAGTTCAATCACCATAGAATCAATGAAATTTAAAATAGTATCCGTATTTAATACATCAACTCGTAAGGTTTGCCAACGACAATTGAAATCATTGCGAAAAGCAGGATCTGCGACCAAACGATTCCAAAAATAAGGAAACGGTGAACCACAAGATTGATTATACTGAAACGCCCAACCTTGTGCCAAACCATTGTCACAGAAATCAGCGTTGCCAAAACCTAAGTTAAAATCCCAAATCGGACCGCCATAAATCTTTCCACCATCACTATCTTTTTCTTTATACATAAATGTACTCAACCGATATGCATCAATATTCCGAGTGATTTCTTGCATCATCATATAGTCAATAAAAGATGGCACATCTAACCAAGCACGATAACCAGTGTTTGGATTGATATAACTCGAAGAAGCTATCATATTCTCGAAATTTTGAAAATGAGTCGAAAGATATGTTTTTTGTAACGGATGCAAATCATCAGCACTCGGATGATGATAAGCATAATAACCATAACCAGTTTGTGGATACCAACCATAATCTGGTCCTTCATCTCGATCAATTTTAAAAATATAGCCGCCAGTAAGTTCATCACCTAAAGTATCTTGTGGTGTTAATTTTGCAATATCTACACGATTGCCATCACGTTTTATTTTTTCTTTCAGAACATAAACGCCCCAATATTGGTCATCTAAAAACAATTCACAAAAGCGAACTCTCGGTGTATAACCGCCTAATTGTCCACCAATATGATACGTTAAATAGTTGCGTAATAAGGATTTATCGGCATAAGGGCCGTGCAGCACCCAATCATTTTCGGAAGGCATTCCTAACAAAGAAACATTCAAATTATCGCCTAACGAATCTCGTGTTTCTATGCCATAACCTTTTTTATCAAACATTGTCGAAGAAGCACCTCGTATTTCGATTCCAATAAATCCATCATAACCATTTGGCGTATCATCTATATAATTTATATTACCTGTTCCGTTGTCAATCACTTGCATCTGAGCCGTCATTTTTATTCCTTCGGTTATACTTTGTCCGTTTGTATTGATTTTTATCAATGGTAGATTTGTAGCCATAAAAGGTGCTGTAAACCAAGTCGGTACAGGATTATAAACGGTGTTTGAGTTATTTAAACCAACAGAGAAGAAAAACCGAGCAGACATATCAGATGAGCCTACGGAGTGATTGTGCACTTGAATTGCTAAGGTATTATTTCCTTCTTTTAAATGTTGACGAACTTTATTTTTTGAGAATAAAAACGCTTGTGGATTTCCGCCCGAATACATCACGGCTTCTTGATACGTGTAAGCTGTATCGGTATGAAGCGGTTCAATTCCTTCTGTACCAATATTTGCTCGTGCAATTTCATTTCCATTCAGATAAGCCACAAAAGCATCATCATAATCAGCGTGTAAAATTGCTGCTAAAATTTCAGAAGTATCTACAATGTTAAAATCCAAACGCATATACAAAGACAAGGTATTTGGAATTGTAGTATTATCGTCATTATCCTCATAACCGATTCCTCCAGAGCCAGAACTCCAATTTGTTGAAACAAAAGTTGGTTGATTCCAACCTGTCGGAGGTGCAGAAAACCCAATAAAATAATCCCAAGTATCGGTTTCAAAAACAGTGGTTTCCCAATGATCAATCGTATTTGATTGAGCGAAAGCGATATTATAAAAAAAGGATAAACCTATGATAAACAATAATTTAGAACGAAGCATATTTTTATTTTTAGTTGTTTTTTGATTAAAATCAGATGTAATTAGATATTAAATATTCTATCAATCACATTGATGCAATTGATTAAAATAGTTACTATTTCCAATTTTCCAAAATCTCCAACAAACTTTTCGTAATTCTTAGCTTTTGCGTTTTAAAATCAGCATAACTCAAAGTTCCATTTCGTCGTTCCTTTTTATGCTGTTTATACTGTGTTTCTATTAAAATAAGCGATTTTTCATCTTTAGCTTTTGGTTTTAAAATGTCGATGACTTCTAAGATTTCGCCATCGGTTAGCATTTCTTTGAGTTCTTTAAGATTGAGATTAGATTGGTCTGGAAAACGTGTGATTGAAGTTAGGAGACAAACAAATCTTCTAACTTCAGAACCTGATGTGCCAAACCCAAACTAAATAATTATAAGTAGCGAAATGTAGCGTAAAACACATAGATTCCGCTACTCATAATTTAGAACCTGTTTTTAGGTGTAAACAACGTAACTACTCAGCATGATTAATAATCTGCGTTTAATTGGGTTAAAAACCCAATTCTTTAGATGCAAAAATGCTAAGAAGCACTTGATTTTTAAACTTTCGAGTATTACTCGACTATACAACATCTATAGAATCGGGTTTTTAACCCGATTAAACGAACAATTTTATAGAAGCTGAGTAGTTACTAAACAACAATTTAAAAGGAACTAAAAATCCAACCTTGAAAAGGTTCAATATGAGTAACCATAGGTTGTACCTGTGGAAAATCAATTCACATACCAACGTTTCACTACTTCTTCCGCTTCCTTCCCTTGCGGCGTATAATCCTTATCAGGATAACCTTCGTGACCTTGCATATCAGGAAACCATTTCCAAAGAAAACCACCTTCCCACCAGTCTTTTTCCCAAAACGTCGTAAACAACGCATCTAAAGCGACCGCTTGAGCTGTTTCATTTATCGCAATCGAACGGATTTTATTTTCTAATTCCCAAGTTTTTGACGCACAAGCATCAACACTTAGATAACCAAATTCTGTAAAAATAATCGGTTTATCCACCGTACATTGAAAATCTTCCATCGCTTTGACGACAGGTTTCCAATAATTTAATAATTCTTCTTTCTTAGGTGTTTTTGTATCACACAATGGAAAGTAGGCATTGATACCAACATAATCCAGCTCACTCCAAAACGGAATATTATGATAATTATCCCAATTCGACGCATACGTCAATTTGCCTTTATAAATTTCTCGAACTTGACGAATCAAATTTACCCAATATTCAGGACGTTGCTTAATTGCATTTTTAAATTCTGTACCAAAACAAAACAATTCTACTTGTTGGGCTTCCGCCAAATTTGCCATGTATAAAGTATATTCCGTGTTGCCTTTTTCCCAAGTTTCCCACTCTTTCGCAGAATTAAAATCCAGCGTTCCAGTCCAATCACCTGGCACATAAATTTGAGGTTTCAGCATCACATTCACACCAGCAGCTTTCGCCAATCTTATACTTTCCAACACACCAGCTTCTCGTTCTCCCCACCATTGCCAACCAATATTAAACGACACTTTCGGCTCACCAGTTCGAGTAAAACCATACGGAATCACGGCAACCCAGTCCGCATTCACCGTTTGCATATCGACCATCGGATTTTTTACAAACGGCTTTGGCGGAGCAACTAAAGTCAATCCACCCATTTTGTTGATAGTTGCTGTTTTTTCAACCGTTACCGTTATTTTTTCTTCTTGACATTGTGCTGCATTTTGATTCAAACAGCTATTTGTGAAGAAGGTTATAGTTAGTAGTAGGAGTAGTTTTAGTTTCATGATTGGTTGTTTTGGTGTGAAAAAAGGAAAGTTTACCACCGCAAAAAAGCGGTAGTAAACTTAGTCCGTTTCTTACTACCGCTTTTAAAGTTAAAATTATTTTGTTAATCGTTCCAACCGTCAAGCGAGGAATGAGCGACCGTTAATCGTCCGTCATCAACTTAAGGAAAAGAACTAAGTTTTTAGCAAGTCACCTGATGACTTTAAGTCATCAGGTGACTACATCCGACCTTTCTTGAAGAAAAGTTCAATCGCTTAAGTTGACGACATTCGACCGTTAATCGTCCGTCATCAACTGCAATCCATCATTCAACCCTTTCTCCACCGCAGGAACACCTTGAATCATCCATTCTGGAGCAGGTTCATCTTTCAAATAATGGTCAAAAAATTGATACATTCGGATAGCAAAATCAACTTTGTTGGCTCGTTTTGTTACACCATGTCCATCGCCATTATAGTTTAGCATCCAACAAGGTTTATCCAATCGTCGCATCGCTACAAATAGTTCAATCCCTTGATACCACGGAACTGCACCATCACCATCATTATGCAAAATCAATAAAGGGGTTTCGATTTTGTCTGCATGAAAAACTGGTGAATTCTCTAAATAGTGCATTGGTTTTTCCCAAAGCGTGCCACCGATTCGGCTTTGTGTACGCTCGTACTGAAACATTCGACTTAAACCAGAAGTCCAACGAATTCCACCATAAGCACTGGTCATGTTAGAAACTGGAGCACCAGATTCTGCTGCTCTAAACAAGTTTGTCCGAGTGACTAAGTAAGCAGTCTGATAACCGCCCCAACTATGTCCTTGTGTTCCGATTCGTTCCTTATTCACATAACCTTGATTAATCATATGTTGTACACCTGGCATAATACAATTGTACGCACTTTGCCCAGGAAAACCATCTTTATAAATAATATCTGGAATGAAAACAATGTAATCGTTACTCGTCATATATGTAAAGTTCACTGCTGAACGTAACGGTTGCGGAGCATAATGACGATGAATTCTATCTGAATATTTTTCATAGAAATAGACCAACATTGGATATTTTTTATTTGGATTAAAATTCTCTGGTTTATAAATCAAACCTTTGAGTTCCACACCATCTAAATTTGTCCAACTTGTCATTTCAACTGTTCCCCATTTATAATCTTTCATTTGTGGATTTGCATTACTGACTTTCTTAGGATTTTCAAATTCTAACGTCGTCGTCCACAAATCTGGAAACTCTTGAAACGATTCTCTTGTAAAAGTAATTCGGTCAGATTCTTTGGCTTTTGTTGCACGATTAAAACTATAATCGCCCATAAGTAACTCTTTTTCAGAATTTGCTTTTGTCGCATTCAAGCTATAATAACCATCTGCTTTTGTAGTTTTATTAAAAGCATTTAACAATAATTCTTTTGGTAAATATTGGTTTTCAAAATCCAATCGAGCGTTACGAAATTCAATATTTGCTTCTCGTCCTTTCGTCAAACGAGTTGCTGTAAAGTCTTTTTTAGAAAACTTAAATAACCAAATATCAAACGCATCATAAACTAATAATGCATCATCATTTTCTAACCAACCAGCCGAACCATAAGGATACGGTTCATCTGGTGTATCGTTTGTTTCATCATAGAAGTTCACGTTTACTTTATCATTCAAACGGAAAAAATTCCCATTATCAATGGAATAAACATACCACGAACTATCATTTTTTTCGTACCAGTTTAGATATTTGCCTTTCGGTGAAATATTGACCGAACCCCGAACTTTTTTTGCAATTAATTTTCGATTTCCTGTTTCCACATTAATAATATATACATCACGCTGAATTGGAAAACCAACCCAAGAAATCAGTTTTTGATAAGCTTCATCGTTAGAACCAACAATATATTCAGATGCTCCATCCCATGTTTTCCTACTATTAGGAACTTCTAAGGTTTCTAATTGAATATGTTTTCTTTGTTTAAAGTGATAAACAGCTAAGTACGATTTCTTTTTATCTCTTTCTACATTCGCCAACTGTTGCGGTTGTAAATAACCATCTGTCCAACTCCAAATATCTACGACCGCTTTATCTTCTTTCAAAACAGTTGTATCTGCTAAAAGCGGTTCGGGAGTAGTTCCAAAAAACAATCTTGAGCCATCATGAGAAAAATATAAATCAGCATGTTCGCTAATCATCCATTTTTTAGGTAAATCGTCATTAAAGACCAATGCTCCAATATTGCCTTTTTTATTATCCCAATAAAATAAAGTGTATTCCTTTAATTGAGCCGCTTTTCCAGCTTCAGAAGTATCAATATTCGCAACCCAAGCTAATTGTTCGCCAGCTTCATCCCAGACCATTTTTTTTGCACCTAAAGGATTATAAAAAGCAGCTTTTAGTTCACCAGTTGCCGTATTATAAATATAAATTCCAGCTTCATAATCCGAACTATCAATTCCAGTTGTCAAAACTGCTAAAAATTTTCCATTTTCAGTGAATTTATATTCTGTAATATATTTTAAAGTATCTTCAGAACTGGTTGATAAGTTTCTAACTATCAGATGATAACCGTTAGTTTTAGATTGCTTTTTGACCTTCTTTTTTGACTTTCTATTTTTCGGTTCTTCTTTTGATTTTTCGCTTTCTTTACCCGATTTTTTATCGTTTTTTTTGGGCTTTTTAGCTTTTGTTGGTTCTACTTGATATGCCAAAAATTTACCAGCTTTTGCTGGCATTTTGTAAGATTTTATTTTGGGTATTTTTACTAAGTTTTGATTCGACAAGTTATAAATACCTAAAGTATCTTTAGGGAATTTATCCTTTTTCGCTTTCTTTAATTTTAATAAATCAATACTATCGGTTGGATGTGATGTTTTGAAAACTACGAATTTATTATCGTAAGAAAACGAAGGCGATTTTGAGCGTTCAAAAGTTGTGTAACTTTCATTTTCGACATTATAAATCTGTAAGGTTCTATCACCATCTTGAGGCGTGATATTATACAAAATCCATTCACCATTTGTAGAGATTCGGTTGTTCGTCACCGATTTCCAACCATCATAAACATCGTGTGAAAGTGATTTTTTTTCTTGTGCAGGAAGCGTCGTTATTGCGGTAAGCAACAAGACGAAAAGGAGTTTGATTTGCTTCATTTAATTTATGTATAAGGTATGAAGTATAAAGTATAAGGTGAAACTTTATACCTTATACTTCATACCTCATACTTATTAAAGACTTCTAAAAGTATCTTCATAATCATTCAAATCCAAGTGCATTTTATCTATTTTTTGGCGAAGCATACGATTTTTATTTTCAAGAATAGCAACTTCTACTTCTAATGCCATCGCTTTTGGATGTACTTCATTACCGGGTTTTTTGACTTTTGCCTTTTCTCTTTTTTCGTAATATGGCAACAAAACGTACAGTAAAACGGCTAAACTCGCAAACAACAAACTAAATCGGAACAACCAAGAAGAATAAGAAAAGATACTTTCATCTTCTTCAAAATCAAAAGGTGTAAACTTTCGTTCTGGTCGAGGTTCTACGATTGAAGGGCGTTCTTCTTTTGGTGTTGTAGGTATTGTTGTTGTTGGATTTGTCGTAGGATTTGTTGTAGGTGAGGTTTCTTCATCATCTTCGACCATCACAATATCTCCCCATTCTTCGTCTATTGTTTCCGTAACAGTTTCTTTTAAACTGAATAAATTTATCAAATAATCATTAACAATACTTTCAAAATTAGGAAAAGATGTTTCATGTCTAATTTTAAAATTTTGAATGGCAGATTCTTTAAATAAATCATCTTTCAGAATAGAATATAACTCTGAATTTGTCAAGGTTGCATCGTATTTTTCTTTATAAGAATTTATAAAAAAAGACAATTCTAAATTCTTAGTCATCACACCAGTCGAGCGAGTTTTTAAGAATACGACCAAATTTTCAAAATCACAATTATGATTACCGATTTGTTTTTTATAAGCTGGTACATGTGCTTGTCCGATTTGATCTTCTAATGAAATTCTCGTGATTTGGCAATTGATATAATCTACACCTCGTTCAAACACAACTTTCTCTACACTTTGTGAAAAAGCAGTCCAAGTCATTAATAATATTCCAACGATTAATAATTGTCGTTTCATTTATTTCATTTATTATTCACCAATTAACATTAAAAAATGTTAGAATCAAAGTTACAAACCATATTATATAAATAGAAATAAAACGTCACACTTCATATCTCAAATTTCATACTTCATCAAGATTCCGCAATCGCTAAAACCAGAATACTGACTTTACAACCGTGAACAGATAAGGCTTTCAACGCACAAGCTTCTAATGTCGCACCAGTTGTCAATACATCATCAACCAACAAAACATGCTTATTTTGAATCAACTTTGGTTTTGAAATCGTAAAGGCATTTTTTACGTTTTCAAATCGATCGAAATTTGATTTTTTAGTTTGTGAAATCGTGTATTCAGTACGAACTAAAATATCTCGTTGCCACGGAACAAACATCGTTTGTGCCAAACCTTGTGCAATCATATCACTTTGATTATAACCTCGTTGTTTCTCCTTTTTCGGATGCAATGGTACAGGAATTATCAAATCAACGGTTTCAAAAGCATTATTTTCCTTCAAAATTTCGCCGTACATTCTGCCGAGATGAATGCCGATTTCAGAGTTACCTTGATATTTTAGTTCATGAATCAGTTCTTGCACACGTCCCGACTTTGTAAATCGAAGCAAAGCACCACCGTTTTCAATCTCAATTCTACCATAAAATTTTTCAGTTACTTCATTTTCTTTATGTAAATGAAAATCCGTCAACGGTAGATTCACTTCACACTCAAAGCATAACTTCTGATTTTTAATCAAATGATTGGCACAAGCTGGACATAGATTTGGATATAATAATTCTGTAAAGGCGTTAAAGTAGGTTTGAATTGTTTTAAGCATAGTTTTGGAATTTTGATTTTATTGTTAGGACTAAGATAATGGTTTTCCTTATTTCTCAATCAAAAAAATAGCTTTTTTAACAATAAAACCTTAAATTGAATGATTAACATAAAACCGTGTTAGTTTCCAAAACCGACACGGTTTAATCGCTCAAAAACAAACAAAAATTGCTATGTCAAAAACAGCATTCAAACAATTATCTTGGCTAACTTTCGCCATTATTCTAACGATAATTTCTACCTTTTCAAGTTGTAAAAAGAAGCATGGACAAATTGAATTTAAAGAAGGATTCAAAGCCTATATTTATGCTTATACTTCCGGTGTAATTTCTCGTTCTTCACCGATTCGCATTCGTTTTACAAAATCACTTGTTGACCAAGAAGAAATTGGAAACGAAGTAAAATCAGGCGTTTTGACCTTTGAACCCTCGATTTCAGGTCAAGCGATTTGGGAAGATGACAAAACGATAAAGTTTATTTCTAATGATGAAATGCCTTCTGATGAACCTTATTTTGGACGTGTCAATTTAGAAAAACTATATGGCAATGTTCCCAAAGATTTTAAGACTTTTTTATTTGATTTTAAAACGAAAGTACAATTTTTTGAAGTTTCGATAGAAGGCTTACGCAATGTTAATCAAACTGATTTGACACAACAAAAGTTGGTTGGAACAATCACAACAGCCGACGTTGCGAATAATGATAAAGTAGAAAAAATCTTAGATGTTTCACAAAAAGGAAATGACGATTTAGAACTTACTTGGCAACATGATGGCGATGGTTTGCATCATCATTTTATGGTGCATAATGTCGTTCGAAAAAATAGCGAATCTAAAGTAAAATTGTCTTGGTCAGGCAAACCAATTGGCATTAAAAATACTGGCGAAGAAAGTCTTTCTGTTCCAGCTTTAGGCGATTTTATGGTGTCAAATGTAAGTTTGATAGAAGGCGAAGAACAAGCGATTTTGGTCGAGTTTTC
>JBGCFH010000059.1:0-30778 GCA_045106825.1 Saprospiraceae bacterium
GACTTGCCTTTTTTATCAATAATTTCGTTGATCCCGAGGACTCGGGACGCCGAAGCAAAGGCTTCGACTGCGTTTTTCGCCTTATTCTTGACAAAAAATCCTGCGTCAAAGAACGTACATTTATTTATATTTCAATACTTAGGATAAAATTTTGGTTGATAAATTACTACTAAAAAGCGTCAAATCGAATATAAAGATTTGACGCTTTTTTATTTATGAACGTACATTTATTTATCAATTCTTAATTCCGCTTCTTTGACTTTTTATTATTAAAATACTTGGTTCATTGACAATTTTTTGCATCCGTCGAAGTTATCCAAAAATCAGAAATTTCATTCTTACCTTCAATTTAAAATTGAATTATAAATCTATATTACAACCACAAATTGAATAAACCGATAGCGTTAATTAAGAAATATATATACAAAGTTGTAAGGTATCAATTTTTTTTATGTCACAAATATGAAATATCAACCTTAAATTTTTAATTAACTTCAATAAATAAGGATAAAAAAAGCTTTTTTGAACCTAAATCTGTTATTGTGCACTGTTTTATTCAAATTTGTGACATTGATAATTGTTGAGATAAAAACATTTTAATGATTATTTTATTTTTATTATTTTGGTAATCAATTATTTATGTGATTTTATTTTTTCATTTTTTATTATGTGATTAAAATCACTTTTTCTATCATTTACATCCTTGTCACAACAAAAATTGACTTATTGAATCAATAGACATAAATTACCGTAGAATAATTAAATACCAAAATAATCAGCAAAATAATTTGATTCCCAAAAAACTAAATGGAAACTTTGGGTAAACAAATCCTAATAAAAAAATCTCCAAAATGAGATAAAGCCGATACATCTTGTATCGGCTTTTTATTTATATCTTATTATAATTTCATTACTCTTTTATACATCGGATTCCTGCTCCAATTGCAATCGAATTATCCGCATAAGAAATTGTACTTTCATCAAAAAGATTGACTGATAATCGTGTTTTATCAGTAGTATTGACATTTGTAGTAGCCCAAGTACAAATTAATTCTGAAGCTGTAGGCGTTCCTGGTGTGCTGACATAACCATTTGGTAATCCATTAAAACCATAGACATCTGTTCCATTACCACTTGATTCAACCCAACCTGTTTTTGATTTTAATACAGTTGCTTCATTTCTTGCATGTCCATCAGCAGCAATAAATGCTTCTAAGGTTTCAAAGTCTGCTTGAGTTGGTATTCTCCAACCTTCTGGAGCTAATTTTCCTGTTTCAATAGCATAATTATTATACATTACGCCATAATAATCGGTTGGTAATTCTTCCGTATGTACATTATTTAAGTCGCTTGTATTGGCCCATTGATAATATGCTAATTGCGTATTTCCATTGTGCCAATCATCGCCAAATTGATATTCCGTAATTGGTGTTCCATCATTGTACGTTGTTGTTTTTAGGTTTTCTAACATCCATGTTTGGTCACCAATCTTAATGGTATTATAAATATTTCCATCAATATCTGTTACCGTTTCTGGTTCTTCAATAGGCGGAACATCGACATCGTCATTACAAGATATTATAAATAAAGCACTCATTAATAAAATCGTTATTCCTAAAAAACTTACTTTGTTCATCTTAACTAATTTTTGTGTTGTTATTGAATTTTTGTTTTTGTTTTCGTCTTTTTTCAAGGGGATGAAGGCATAAATTAGACCTGACAAATTTTAAAAACCTATCAGGTCTTCTATAATTTTTTTTACTCTAATCTTGTATTAAAATCGTTTTTAGAAACTGTTCTGTATCTGTTTGAATTTGTAAATAGTAGATTCCATTTACTAAATTTCCTCTTTGAATTTCTAATTGTTGTTCTCCTTGTGGACGATTTTCTGTAATCAAAATTTCTTGAATCGTTCTACCATCTACACTGATAATTCTCAACATCATTTTGTTTGTTGATGCTGCTGTTGTAAACTCAACCATTGCATTATTTACAATTGGATTTGGATAGACATTAATGTTTTTATTCTTTGAAATGATTGAAGTTGTATTCGTTGTGTTCATTTCAAATAAGCTGATTCCGTGTTCTGTTGCAAACCACACATTATTGCTTTCTACTTCTAAGTCATACGTACGATTATTACCAATACCAGAAGTTTCAGTTGTCCATACAGACCAAGTTGTACCATCAAAACTTGCTGCGCCATTATATGTTGCCACATAAATATTTCCTAAATCATCTGCTGCAATATCATAAACTCTATAACCTGCCAAACCTTCTGTTGCTAAGTTCCAAGAAGTCCAAGTGTTATCAACATATTTATAAACTAAATTATCACCGACTCCAGCCCAAAGTACATTCTGATTGTCAATATGAATAGTAGTAACAGCATCTTGTGGAGCATTTGTATCATTAACTAAGTCTGTCCAAGTCGTTCCATCAAAATGCCAAACTTCCATATTACCTGCACTTACAGCCGTTGTTGTATAAACGTCACCGTTATTATCCAATGTAACGATTCTTAAATCATTGTCTGCCATTGGTGTATTTGAACTATTGTAAAGTGTCCAAGTTGTTCCATCGAATTTACTCAAACCTTGATTTGTATTCACAACCCAAAGTGTCTGTGTCGTTGCATCGAATGTAATATCTTCTATGTAATCTGAAACAATATTTGAATTGCCAGTATTGTAAGTTGTCCAAGTTGAACCGTTCCAATTCATGACACCTTCTTGATCTGCTGCAACCCAAATATTATTCGCATCAACCACTTCTATATCAATCAATTCGTAACTATTTCCAAGAGAAGAAGGAAGTGATAACTCGTTCCATGTTGTTCCATCAAAAGTGTAAGCACTTTTTTCTGTAATGAAATATTTTATACCATTATCACTATCAACTGCTTTAAATTCATTTTCATCAAAAATGCGTCCGTCAAACACAATTTCTGTGACGGTCGAACCATCTTTTTGATACAAAATATCACCATTTGCTGCCCATTCAACACCTTGATTATCATAGAAATAAGTTGATAAATTATTGTTATCTAAAGGAATTGAACTATCAAGATTATTCTGTGTCCAAGTCCCATTATCTAAAACGTATTTACCATTACTTGATGTAAAATAAACATCTCCATTTGGCGTATTTCCAATTGTATAAAAAGAAGCTTGAGGAAGTTGTCCGCTTGTCGTTGTATATTCTGTCCAAGAAGTTCCGTCATATTTACCGATAGCAGAAAAGCTATTATTTACCCAAACATCACCATTTGCATCCGTTAATAAATCGGCGTCACCATACAAAATCAAACCAGTATTTGCAGATGTATTTGTAAAAGTTGTACCGTCAAATTTGAAAACATTATTAGTTGCAGCAAACAAATTACCTTGATTATCCAAACCTAAAGCCCAAATATCGTCAAACATAATATCGACATTTTGCTCATCGTATTTTTCCCAATTTGTACCGTCAAACCCTAACAAACCTTCATTTGTACCGACCCAAACTTTATCTTGATTATCGATTTCGATACAGTAGGTTTCGACTGTGCTAATTGCATTCATTACCAAAGAACTGAAATCGTAATTTGTCCAAGTCGTTCCGTCAAACTTTGCAATCGCTTGATTGTATGTTCCTATCCAAATATTTCCGTTGCTATCTTTCGCAATTCCTTCTACAATGTTACTTGGAATATTTGCTGTTGCTCTATTATGATATGTTTTTTCTAATGTGTTTTTATCTATTTGTACAACACCAGCATTTGTCGAAAACCATATATCGTTAGTCGTTTCAACATGATCGTGAATGATTTCAGGTTTAGCATAATTTTCCCAGTTTCCTGCTTGACCAAAAACAAGTTGAAAACTCATTACTAACAATCCTATTACGATTACCTTTTTCATATTTTTTATCTTTTATAAATGTGATTTTTTTAATTGATTATTCCTTGTTTCTTAATTTATAATTCAAAAGTCTATCTTTTTTCAAGTAATTACAAGGCTAAATAAAGCCATAAATTATTTTTCCATAAGTTATTTTATTATATAAAATTATTAATTATCAATAGTTTTATTCATTTAAAATTATATTTCTAACTATCTTTATCAATTATAAAAACCAACAAAAAAGGCAAAAAAATCTACAATAAATGAAAACTCCTTCCAACGATATATTCAATTTGATACAATCAATGACCAAAGCAGAGAAACGATATTTCTCCCAAACGGCAACATTACACAAAGTTGCACATCAAAATAATTATTATAAACTGTTTAAAGTGATTGAAAATCAATCGACTTATAATGAAGATTTGGTCAAATCAGAAATGAAACGACAAGGTATTTCACAACATTTTACCGCTTTAAAGTTTCAGTTGACCGAACGGATATTAGAAAGTCTACATCAATTTTATCAAAAAAACTCCATTACAGAAACGATAAAACGAGAATTACATTTTTGTCAAATCTTAATGGACAAGAATCATTTAGAAATAGCCAATAAACGGTTAACAAAAATCAAAAACACAATTGAAACATATCAATTGCCAGAGTTTTATCCAGAGTTTTTTAAGATTCAACGGCAAATTTTGGCGAAAGCCGTTTATAAAAATATTGATTTTGAAGGCTTACAATCTTTATATGAATTCATGACTTCGACTATTGAGCAGCTACAAAACTGGAACGAATATGAACGAATTAATGCTATTATTCAAAAGCAACATTATGAAAAAATAAGTTTGCAAACTACTGATTTTGAATTGTTTGATGATAATCAATGGTTAAATAATGAAAACATTCCAACTACATTTCGTTCTCAAATATTACGTTTAAATAGTTTGGCTACATTCAACTTTATGCAAGGTAAAACCGCCAAAGCTTATGAATATAATCAAGCATTTATTGAGTTATTAGAGACTTCTCCGAAAATGATGGAATTGTACGGTAATCGTTATATTTCTACCTTATCGAATTTATTGATTGACAGTTTGGTTTTAGGGAAATTTGATTCGCTTCGTGACGACATTGATAAATTACGACAAGTTTCAGAACGTAAAATTTTTCAAAAAAAAATACCAAATTTACCAGTTAAAATCTTTCGACAAACTTATTTATTAGAATTGAATTGGGCAATTTCAGAAAAGGGTTTTAACCGAGGAATTGCCTTGATTCCTACGATTGAACAAGAATTGATTACTCATCAAAAAACAATTGGTATTCATAACAAAATTACGTTTCATTATTTGTTTGCTTACTGTTTTTTTGGAAATCGTCAATTTTCTGATGCGTTGACTTACTTGAATAAAATCTTAACTATTCGGACAAATGTTGTCACGGAAATTGTAGAATTTGCTCATTTGTTGAATGTTTTGACACATTTTGAATTAGAAAATGATGACTTATTAGAATATTTAATTCCTTCAACTCGACGATTTTTACGTAAAAAACGAAGTCTTTACAAAACTGAAGAAGTTGTTTTATTACATATCAAAAAAGTGACTCAAACGATTGAAAAATCAAAGAAACAAGCACTTTGGAAATCGTTCAAAACAAAAGTTTCTGAACTAAAATCTGACAAAAAAGAACAGCGAGTGTTTAATTATTTTGATTTTGAATGGTGGATTTTGAATCGTTCTGGTCGTGATTTTAAGGTGTAAAATGAAATTGATTTCCGAAATTCGATTGTAGCATTTCGGAAATCGAATCTTGTTCTAAATCGGTAAAGCAACTTTAAAAATACTGCCTTTCGGTTGATTATCAATGATTTGAATTGTTCCGCCGTGAGCCGTAATCATATTTTTAACAATAAATAATCCCAAACCAGTACCTTTTGTTTTTCGAGTATCTTCACTTCCGACACGATAAAATTTCTCAAAAACCTTTTCCTTATCGTCATCCGAAAGACCAATACCTTTGTCTGCCACATCAAAGATTAGTTTTTTGCCTTCTCTATTTAAAGTGATATTTACTTCATCGCCATTTGGACTATATTTTGCCGCATTTTCCATTAAATTGACAATGATAGAATTTAACGCTTGTCGATCAGCGTGTATAATCGGATCATCGACATTTGATTGAAAATTAAATCGAAAGTTAGAAAACTTGGTACGGACTTGATTCAAGTTTTCATGAATCAAGTCTGCAAAATTCAATGGTTCTTTAGACGTTGCATATGAGTTTTCGATTCTTGCAGCTAACAAAATATTATTCACCAAAGTATTCAATCTATCTGTTTCCGTCAATGCACCTTTTGATAATAATTGAATGTGTTGGGTTTTTAAATTTGGGCGTTTCATAAAAGTATCCAACGCTAATTTTATGGAAGCAATCGGCGATTTTAATTCATGCGTAATGGATAACAAAAAATTACGTTGTTGTCGAGCCACAGCAACTTCTTTACGAAAACCTCTATTCATAAACCACATTCCGATGATTAGAACTGTAAAAAAAACAGAGCCTTCACCAATAATCATCATTTTTTGCTTTCGGAATTCTTCATGAAGATATTGATACACTTCTTTTTCTTGAAATTCTAAGTCAGAAAGTCCCTTAAACTCTACATATTCTACATGCAACGCATCAATTCGAGCATCTCGTAATTCTTTATTTTGATTTAATAGTAAATACGACCACCAAACAGAAGCGGCTAATACATAAAAAATCAATCCGTAATAAATAAAACGATGTCTAAAATGTTTTTTCATGTTGCTGGTTTCCTAATAAAAGAATGATATTGTAACAGATAGAATTGTTCAAAGTTACGAGAGAATTTATAAATAATTGTGTTTCAATAATAGTTTGTTTGGAGTAGTCTATTTGAATATACTTTTTAAACGCTTTTTTCATTACCTTTGTACGCATTTTGACAACTATTGTAGAATATTGATAACAAATCAATGATTAAAACAGTTTGCATTGAGAATTACATTTGATGCTCACAAAAATTGATAACAATCAAACAAACAAATATAAATTAATGGGTACTTTAATTATCATTGGACAATTAGTATTGAGTTTATCTATCCTAATTGTTTTACACGAATTCGGACATTTTCTACCAGCTCGTGCATTTAAGACCAGAGTTGAAAAATTCTATTTATTCTTCGACCCTTATTTTGCATTATTTAAAAAGAAGATTGGTGAGACAGAATGGGGAATCGGTTGGTTGCCGCTCGGTGGATATGTGAAGATTTCGGGAATGATTGATGAGTCAATGGACAAAGAACAAATGGCTGGACCTCCACAACCGTGGGAGTTTCGTAGCAAACCAGCTTGGCAGCGTTTAATCATCATGTTAGGTGGTGTAACGGTCAACTTTATCTTAGGTTTCTTGATTTATGGCTTTGTATTATTTGCTTGGGGCGAAGAAACGTTGCCAACTGAAAACGTGAAATACGGAATGTATACTGATTCATTTGCAATGGAAATGGGTTTTCGTACTGGTGATGAATTAGTTAGTATTGATAACAAACCAGTTGAAAACTTCAACTCTATTCGTTTAGAAATATTTAAAAATGAAAGTGAAAATGCTCAAGTTATTCGTGATGGTGAGCAAGTTTCATTTGATATTCCGAGTAATTTGACTGGAAAGTTGGCCAGTTATAAAGGTGCATTTATTATTCCTCGATTTCCTTTTGTAATTGATTCTTTATATCCAGAATATCCTGGTGCAAAAACAGCATTGAAAAAAGGAGATAAATTAATTGGACTAAACGATGTCGAAACACCTTATTATGATGCTTTCGCAACAGAAATCAAAAAACATAAGGAAGAAACCGTTACAGTTCATGCTTTACGTGGCAAAGATACTGTAACCGTTCAGGTAGAATTAGGAGAAGAAGGTGCAATCGGTGCTGTTCCTCAATCAATGGATAATTTCTTAGATATTGTTCAAAAAGACTATTCGTTTGGTGAAGCAATGCCAGCAGGAACTCGTAAATCAATTGAGTTTTTGAGTTTACAAATCAATGCTTTTGGACAGATGTTTACTGGAAAAGTAAAAGCGTCTGAAAGTTTAGGTGGATTTGGGTCTATCGCCAAAATGTTTTCTCCAACTTGGGACTGGCAACGTTTCTGGCGAATGACAGCGATTTTGTCCTTGATTTTAGGTTTTATGAATTTATTACCGATTCCAGCATTAGATGGCGGACATGTTATGTTCTTATTATATGAAATGATTACTGGTCGCAAACCGAGTGATAAGTTTTTGGAATATGCAACTATTGCGGGTTTCGTTCTTATATTAGGATTAGTATTTTATGCCAATGGTTTAGATATTCTACGTTGGTTTAGAGGAGAATAAAAATAGTTACTGGTTACTTGTTACTGGTATTTACCAAAACAAGTAACCAGTAAAAGTAAGGAGCAACAAGAATGCAATACTTTGAATTATATGATTTGCCAGTTTCGTTTCTATTAGATGGAAAGTTATTAAAACGAAAATTCTATAAATTGAGTAAGCAGTTTCATCCTGATTTCTACACATTGGAAAGTGAGGAAAAACAAGCCGAAATTTTAGAATTATCAACTGTCAACAACGAAGCTTATAAAACACTTTCAGACTTTGATAAACGAATGGAATACATTCTAAAAGAGAAAAGTGTTTATGGTGAAGAAGGCAAAAATAAAGTTCCACAAGATTTTTTGATGGAAATGATGGAGGTTAATGAAGCGTTGATGGAACTGGAATTTGATTTCGATAGTTCAATACTTGAAACAACAAAACAGAATATTAAGAATATGGAAGAGGAACTTTATAATGAGATACTTCCTATCCTTAAAAACTACAATGAAGCGAATACTTCAACAACAAATTTAGAACAAATCAAAGATTTTCATTTTAAACGCAAATATTTGTTGCGGATTCAAAATAATCTTTCTAAATTTGCGGCACTTTAGAACTAATGTGATTTAGGTTTAAAGTATTAACTACCAAAAATAGATTGCCTGAGTGGCGGAATTGGTAGACGCGCTGGATTCAAAATCCAGTTTCTTTGGAAGTGCGGGTTCGATTCCCGCCTCAGGTACAAAAATAAAAAACCGAGTTACAAATTTGTAATTCGGTTTTTGTTTTTAATCAACTATATTATTGCTATAATTCAAAAAGATATGAAAGACCTCTATTTTTTGATTTGTAACAGAATGATAATGTTTTCCAACTCTACAATATTGAAAATCTTGCATAGGAAAATCATGAAGTATTTTATTATTCTTTATTTCCGAAGTTATATGTTGATGAGTCAATAAACGATTATCTAAATCATTAATAACTTGAGAAATTGAAGAAGTTGAAAGTTTTTCTATAAAACCAGCCATTCCATTAAATGGAAATCTAAATGTCTTGTAATTTCTATCTGTAAACTTTTGTGTATCTGTTAAATATTCATTGCTCTTTCCTTTATTTGAAAGTCGTTTACATTCTACTGCAAAATATAAATCTTCATTATTCATATTCTGCCAATACTTTTGAATACCTAAATTAGAGATGAAAATATCAATTTTATCGCTTTTAAGAAATTTGTCTTGTTCATATTCTTTCTCTGTTTCATACTGAAATGTCAAAGGTTCTATTTCATTCGCATATTTGAAGTTGAGTTTATTACTACGATTTTGTAAAAAATCAACAACTAATCGTATTTTCAAGAAATCTTCAAAAGTATATTTCGTTTGTTCTTTACAGTATGACCTACTATAAGTTACATTAGTTGTAACGATTTGTTGATAAGAATAACATACGTATTCTATCACCTTTATGAAAAGTTTCCTTGCAATAGAATTTTTACGATTTTTCAAAAAACGTTTTGGGTTGTTGGAATTATTCATAGGTTTCTATCATTAACTCTTGTTCCGTTTGCATCATTTCGGATTTGAAAGTAGCTAAATCATGATGTGCCATTGCACGATGCCACGATTTATATTCATTAGGCTTGATAATATAAAAGAAATCATCTTCATAGCCTTTGACCTTTTTTTGGACAAAAATATCAGAAGTCAATTGGTAAAGACTAAGATTAGTTGCTAAAGTTTTAAATAATTGTTTCTCAGTTACATTTTCTTTAATAAAAATGATTTTATCTTTCTCATTTGGAGAAGCATCAACAATGCTAAATTTCATTGCTGTAAAATGATTCAACTGATAAATTTCAATTTGAAAATATTCTCCATATTCGTTATAAACATTACCATAATACTCATAGAAAACATCTGCATATTCTTTTAATTCATCTATTGTCGGTTTTCTTAAAAACTTATGCAGTTTACTTTCTTGAAATTCATAACGAGCAACATTTAAAGTGTAATCAATCAAATCTTCTTCTACCTCACTAATTTGATAGGTTTTATTAACTATTTCATTAATTGCTTTAAAAGATGATAAATTATTGGGATTTGGAGGTATTGAACTTTTTAATAAACTTTCGTAATAATTTTTATATACATTAATGAAATCATCTACATGATTAATAAAGTTTTCTTGATTAGAAACTTCCAAATATGGAAATGATAAATACTCTTCTAAAGTAATTTCAGGTCTTGTTGAAACGCCCCAATTTGAAGAGGTTAAATATTGGAAATAAGTATTTACATTACTAATTAATAATCCAAAAATTTGTTTGAGTAAAACAATACTTTTTTCAGATGAAACACCATACATAGTATCATTGAATGCTATGTCATTTTCCATGAATGATATCACAAGCTGAGTTTCCTTTTCTGTTCGTTTCTTTAATATTATATGATGTCCTTTAAATAACATTAATTTTCTACCAGACTCTAAATAAGTATCTTTCTTTTTTAAAATGTAGTAATTTTTATTAGAAGATGTATAAAAATTAGAAACCTGTTTTGCTTCTATTTTAGGCAACCCTTCAAGAAAGGCAAAATATTCTTTTGGTGTTCCTTTTAAAAAACCTTTCCCTTTTTTTATTGTGTTCGTCTTTTCAATTAGATTTCCAACAGTAGTAACTCTTATTATTCTGTCTAATAACTTAAAATCAAAAAAATTCCCATAAAGTGCAACCTTGAAAAACCAATTATACTCTTTAAAGTATTTTTGCAACAAAGATTTTTTATCATCAACACCAATTGTAATAACCTTATAATTTTTTAATAGTCGGTTTGGTTTAATTGCGATATGTTCTACTAAATTTTGTTCTGTAGATTGAAAAAAAGCATATTGATAAATCAAAACAATACAAGGAGAGGTTGCACCTTGAAAAACCATTCTTCGAGCAGCAGATAAATCTAATATTGATTCAACCAAAAAGTTACTAAAGAAGTAATCTTTGAATTCTTGTGTTCTATTATAAAAAGCACGACTTGACACAATCATTGAACATTGTGTATTAGGATTACTAAAGTCTTCGACACGCATTAAAAAAGATTGAGAAATCTCAAAATTGGATAAACGATTTCCCATTTTTTCTGCATATTTTAAATGAAATTTGTCTGTTATTTTATGATTTTTTCTTCCCCAAGGTGGATTTCCAATAATAAAGTCTAAATTTTCAGTCTTTAGTCTTGAATTAAAAGGATGAACAATTTTTTCTCCAATAGTTTCTATTGTATCATCATCGTTAAAGAAATCATTTTTAAATAAATTATTACCTATTAAATTCGGTAATTTGAAGTTATTTATTTCTTTTGGTTGTTTATGGTCTAAAATTGAAATATAAATTGAGAAGGCTGCTACATTAAGTGCATTTGCATCTCTATCAATTCCAAAAATATATTTTTGAGCAATTGATTTAAGTTTATCATCAGTAAGTTCTATTCCTTTCTGTTTTTCGTGTTCTACTAAACGGCGATAAGTTTGTGTCAAAAAAATTCCTGAACCACAACTTGGATCTAAAACCTTACATAAAGACTGCTTTTTATCTAAATGTTTCTCAACAGTTCGGTTCAATATATAATCCACTAAAAAAAGAGGTGTATAAACAGCAGAATCTTCTTTCCTTTTTTTCTCATCAATTACACTTTCATAAATCCCACTAATAACTTCAACAGGAATAACCCCAAAATCGAAAACATCAAAATAAAATAAGGATTTTTTTGATTCAGTAAATTCATCTGAGAAAAATGCTTGTAGCATTTCAAATACCTTAGATGGAATTGTTAAATCATCTTTAGTTTCAAATAAATTTCCATTAAATCGTTGTTCTAAATATTCAAAAAATGATAATAATTTTTTACCAGAACCTATTAATTTATTAAAACTCTTCCGACAAGTTTCTTTATCATTTCCTTTAATATAATTATCATCAATTTCAACCTCTCTATCTATTAAATATCTTATAAAGATTAATCTCAATATAAGAATATTAATAAATTCAGGATATGGAAAGAACGCTTCTAATTTTTCCCTTGCATCTTTTATATTAGCAAATAACTTGTGATTAACACGTTGCTTATTTAGGATATTCCTTTTTCCTTTTTTATAAAATTTTTCTTCAAGGATTTTCCAAGTCGTTCCTGACTGTAAATTCCAAAATGAAAAAAGTTCATTTTTTTCATTTTCACTCAACAAAATTTCTTGAAGTTGACTTTGATTTCTTTGATAATTAAAAGCATTAAAAATCTTATCGCCATCAGATGAAAGAATAAAAATTATAGGAACAACATCCCAACTCCAAACTTCTTTAAATATTTGAGTATCTTCTTTTAGAGAATTACTTTCATCCGTTTTATCAAAAAAAAGTATAAATGGTTGATTATTAAAGTGGTATATAGCAGAAGGGTTGATATTATTAAGTTGCTCACGAATATCAAATGAGAACAAATCTATATTATACCAAGTCTTAACATTAGATAAAAGAATTACTCCTCTTTCTTCTGAAAGTTCTAATTTTTTAAGTAATTGTTTTAATCTATTATTCATTAGAAACAAATTGTTTAACTCAATAAACAAAAATGCTTATTTTATAGTTCATATCAAAATTTTTATATGAGAACTTCACATTAAACATAAAAATCTTCTCCAAACTCATTATTAATATTTAGATTTTGTTGTAGATAAGATATTATGACTTTCTAATTATTCAATAATTCATTATAATGAAAACCCTGAAATCAAATGAGAACCATAGGTTTAAGTGATTAAATCCTATCCATACTCCTTTTTAATTCTATCCATCTGACGTTTACTATCACGTTCTTTCATGACATTTCGTTTATCGAAAGATTTCTTACCAGTTGCCAATGCAATTTCTACTTTTGCCATACCTCGTTCAGATAAATACAAACGATACGGAACGATAGTAACTCCTTTTTCCGTGACTTTGCGTTGCAGTTTCTTTAATTCTCTTTTGTGTAATAACAGTTTTCGGACTCGAACAGGTTCATGATTATTGTATGTTCCTTCGGTATATTCCGAAATGTGCATGCCGTGAATAAATAATTCATTGCCTTTAAAACGGCAATAAGCTTCCGTCAAACTCGCTTTTCCTAATCGAATTGATTTGATTTCTGTTCCCGTCAGTTGGATTCCGGCTTCTAAAACAGCATCAAAAAAGTATTCAAATTTTGCCTTTTTATTAGTAATATTAAGGCGTTTTATATATTTATGCTTTGTCATATTGTTTTCTTATTTCTTATTTTCAATTGTACTGATTACCGATTTTGCTTGGTCATACGTTTTTTTCATCGCTACTTCATCTCCGCCAACTCCAGCAAAAACGGCTAATTCACAATTATTTAATATTTCAATAAAACGGTCGATTTGTTCCGTATCGACTTTATTGTCCAATAATTTAGAACGGATATTTTCCTTAGAAAGTTCAGCACGATTGATAACTAATTTATCACTCACATAACCCCAAAGTGCTTTGCTTATTTCATCATAAAAAGCTCGTTGTTCATTCGCATTCAAATGTGTTTCGGCTTTCGCCAAACGTTGTAACGCTACTTTATCAGCTTGACTTATTTTGACTAAAGTTGGATCACGTTGTGCGTCTACAATTCGTTTGCGTTTAAGCATAAATGCAATAAAAAGTCCAACAAATGGTACAACTAATAATCCCCAAAACAAAATAGAACCAAAGAATTTTGGTGAATGCCCAAAACTCGTTGTTCCCAGAATCGTTTTAATATCCCGAACGCCATCATCCGTAAAATCTTCATTACTATTATCTTGAATTTGTCCACTTCCTTTCGTGATAACAATATCGAATGTATCCGCTTTTATGGTTTCAAATTGCTCAGAATTTGTATCAAAATAAGTGAATGTTGGAACATATCGTAATGTTCCTGTTTTTTTAGGAACAAGCTGAAAGGTCATTACTTTTCGGCTGATAACCGTATTATTTTTTTCCTCCGAATTTGAATTTATAGCAGGATCATAAACCTCAAAATATTCTTTTAATAACTCTAATTCAGGAACGTTGACTGCTTTCATATCACCTGTCCCAACAATATCTAATGTTAGAGTTGTTGATTCGTCCGTACTTAGTTGCTCTTTTATTAATGCAGCATCAAAGTTGAATCGACCAACACCTCCAGTAAAATCTTTTGGTGCATCTTCAAAACTTTTCACTGGAAAAGTCGAAGCTTTACTAATAACTTCCGCTTCTGATACTTGTGGAAATGTTCCATTATTATCCAACACTTTCACATAAACCGCCAATTCATCAATATTAATGTCTCCTTCACGTTGTGGAAAAATCGCATATTTACGAATAGGTTGCACCACATATTGTTGTCCATTGATGACTTCGATACGTTCACTTATACGAAAGTAGTTAATCGGTAAAGCATACGTTCCTGAAAATTTTGGAATACTTAATACATCAGCACTTAGTAATTTTTTATTAGAATATAAATTAAAAGTTACTTCAACTTGTTGTCCAATATACGCTTCCTCAACATCGAACTCAGGTTTAACAAAAATCGGTTGTTGTTCTCCAGCCAATTTTGGATTTTCTTTAACAACTTTTATTTTTATTGGTGTTGTACTCAAAATACGACTACCAACCTTCATCGTTGCTTTCCCGATGGTGAGTTGTCCGATTTTTGTCGCTCGTATACGATAAGCATACGAGAAAGATTGCGTCAACCGACCATTGATAAATGTTTTATTTACCATTGTCGACGGGCCAGAAATTACTTGAAAACCTTTAAAACTTGGTGGTCGAAAATCTTCTCCTTCCTTGTTTTCCAGCGTAAACGTAACTTCAAGCGTTCCACCTTTGACGACTTTTTTCGCATTTGCTTGTGCCGAGAATCGCACCTTTCCTTGTGCCGAAAGTGCGAAAGTCAAACAACTTAACAACAATAAAATACCTAATCGCTTCATTGGTTAATCAAAGTTTCAATCAAAATTTTAACAAAAATACAAAGTCTATAACAAAGAAAAGTAGATTAATCTATACTATTCATTAAAGTAATCTGATATTTCGAGGTCTTAATCGAAAGCATAGTTGTATATCTTAACAAAAATTAATACATTTCGTAACATTTTATCACAAGTATTTGATAAGTAAATTTTCAAAAAATCAAAATAAAACAAAAGCTATGTTACTTTATGTATTAATCGGAATTTCAGTATTATTATTAATTATCGGCATCACAATGTATAATGGCTTAATTGCTAAAAAAAATAATGTAGAATATGCATTCAGTAGTATTGATGTCATGCTCAAAAAACGCCATGATTTGATTCCTAACTTAGTTGCCGCAGTAAAGCAATATATGACACACGAACGTGAACTATTAACCCAAATCACAGCATTGCGTACCGAAGTCATGAATCCAAATATTTCTGACGAACAACGTTTTCAGACAGAAGGCAAATTATCTTCTATGTTAGGAAAAATTCAAGTAGCGGTAGAGAATTATCCTGATTTGAAAGCGAATACGAATTTCTTACAACTACAAGCAGCTATGAATGAAGTAGAAGAACAAATTTCTGCTTCTCGTCGTGCGTTCAATGCTTCCGTAAATCATTATAACAATAGTGTTGAAATGTTTCCTACTAATATCGTTGCTGGAATGATGAGTCTACGTCGTCGTACTTCATTTGAAATCGCAGAAGTAGAAAGAGCCAACGTTGATGTAAATCAATTGTTCGGAAATTAAATAATAATAACTGTTATATTGTTTATTCCTATTTTACTAATAAATTAATATGTTTTTGCCTGCCCCGAAATCTCGGTGGTGGCTATCATTTTTATACTGAAAGAGGAATAATTGCTGAATTGTTTTCATTCATCATTATTTTATAAAACAGCTAAAAAACCAAAAAGCGGTCATTTCATTAAGTTGAAATGACCGCTTTAATATTTATCCTAAATTTTTAATCTAAAATAATTTTTAAAAGATAAAATTATCCATTCATGGTGAATAAGAACTCATCATTATCTTTCGTTCCTCTCATATTATTTAATAAGAAACGCATGGCTTCGTCAGGATTCATATCTGATAAGTGCTTACGCAAAATCCACATACGATTCAATTGTTCTTCTGACATTAATAAATCTTCACGACGAGTTGATGTTTTGTTTAAGTCAACTGCTGGGAATACACGTTTGTTAGCCAAGTGTCTATCCAATTGAAGTTCCATATTACCTGTACCTTTGAACTCTTCAAAGATAACACTATCCATTTTAGAACCTGTATCAATCAATGCTGTTGCTAAAATCGTTAATGAACCACCATGTTCGATATTCCGAGCAGCACCGAAGAATTTTTTAGGTTTGTGCAAAGCGTTTGCTTCCACACCACCAGATAATACTTTTCCACTTGCTGGTGCAACCGTATTGTGAGCACGAGCCAAACGAGTGATTGAATCTAATAGAATCACAACATCATGACCACATTCTACCAAGCGTTTTGCTTTCTCCAATACAATACTTGAAACTCTGACGTGTCTATCCGCAGGCTCATCAAATGTTGATGCGACAACCTCTGCATTTACACTACGTTTCATGTCTGTCACCTCTTCTGGACGTTCATCAATCAATAAAATGATTAAGTAACATTCAGGATGATTTCTTGCAATAGCGTTCGCAATATCTTTTAATAAGAACGTTTTACCCGTTTTTGGTTGAGCCACAATCAATCCACGTTGACCTTTACCGATAGGCGAGAACAAATCAATGATTCTTGTAGGATAATGTCTTGAATTGATTTGTAAGTTCAACTTTTCATTCGGGAAAAGTGGCGTTAAATAGTCAAAAGGAACTCTGTCACGAGCTTCTGCTGGTTCACGACCATTGATTTTACTTACTCTTAATAAGGCAAAATATTTTTCACCTTCTTTCGGTGGACGAATCGCACCTTTTACAGTATCTCCTGTTCTCAATCCAAATAACTTGATTTGAGAAGGCGATACATATATATCATCTGGAGAAGTCAAATAATTATAATCGGAAGAACGTAAGAAACCATAACCATCAGGCATCATTTCCAAAATTCCTTCTCCTTCAATAATTCCATCTAACTCAACATTGAATTGACGTTTTTTAGTAACAGGAGCTTTTTCCTCTTCTGGTGCTACTTTTTCTTTTACAGGAGTAGGAATTGTATCTATATTATCCTCGAAACCGCTTTCGATTTCATCTAAGATTTTTGTATCTACATCATCAAACTGCTCTACTTCTTCTGTAACTACTTTTTTACGAGTTCTTCTTCGTTTCGGAGCAGCTTCTTCTTTTACGACTGGCGGAACGGGCTTTTCTTTAGACCTTGTAGATCTCGTAGTTTTAGTAGTTTTAGTAGTTTTTGTAGTTGCATCTTTTTTAGATGACTTTCGTGGTTTACGCTTTTTCTTCTCGACCTCTTCATCGACACTACTAATCGCTTGTTGATCAAGGATTTTGTAAATGAGTTCTTGTTTAGTGAGTTTAGAAAAACCTGTAATATCCAATTGCTCTGCGACCTGTTTTAGTTCAGGTACAAGCATTCCATTTAATTGCAAAATATCGTACATTACGTGTCTTGTGTTTTTTTTTAATTAATTATCTGTGATAATAAAAAATTGTGATGAAAAATTAATTTGAATAATTAGAATAGTATCTTTTCAGTTGGAAGGTGTACATGAATTAATACCATTACTATTGAAGTATAATTGAAGTTGCTCTTTATCTTTCGAGTTTCTTTGTTTTAATATTATTATAGTTTTAATGTAATATTGTTTTATCAAACATAGCTATAAAGACATAGGATTTCCCCTTTGTTTTTTACCTTACCAATAATTTAAAAAGTTGAAATTATAATTGAAAGTAGGTTGCTTGTTTTTAAAACTAAAGTATATTCCTGTGTGAGGAATGGCTTCTTGGAAAGCATTTTTTTATTGTGCCGCAAAAATAAGGTATATTTTTAATATTCATATAGTATCTTTGCAAAAAATCTTGCTTTTTTAGGCTTTTTCATTAAAAAACCTACGCTTTTAACGTTCTTAAAGGAATTTTTGTGCCAAAAGTTGTGTTAAAAGCCATTAAAACGCATAAAAAGAAAGATTTATCACTTTGAATTTAATTATATTGAAATAATAAAATCACGATGTTACGAACAACTTTTATACGAGCAAATCGAGATTTAGTCATTGAGCGAATGCAAAAACGCAACCTCGATGCTACCAAAATGATAGATAATGTTATCGCATTAGATGACAAACGCAAAAGTACACAATACCAATTAGATGAATCCTTAGCCGAAAGTAATCGCATCTCAAAGCAAATCGGACAATTATTCAAGCAAGGCAAAAGAGAGGAAGCAAATGCTGCTCGTGAAGGTGTCGGACAACTTAAAGAAAAAAACAAAGGGTTAGAAGAAGCACTTCGTAACATTCATAATGAATTAAAAGAAGCTTTATATCAAATACCGAATGTACCACACGAAACTGTTCCTAAAGGAAATACTGATGAGGACAATGAAGTATTCAAGGCTTGGGAAAGCGAGTTGCCAACATTAGATCAAGGTGCTAAACCTCACTGGGAATTAGCCGAAGATTACGACATCATTGACATGAAGTTGGGAACAAAAATCACAGGTGCTGGTTTTCCATTATATAAAGGTAAAGGTGCAAAATTGCAACGTGCATTAATCAGTTTCTTCTTAGATGAAGCGGAAAAAGAAGGTTATTTAGAAATTATGCCTCCGTTGATGGTTAATGAAGCTTCTGCCACAGCAACTGGTCAATTGCCGGATAAGGAAGGACAAATGTATCATGCCGTAGCGGATGATTTATATTTGATTCCGACAGCAGAAGTTCCGATTACGAATATTTATCGAGACGTTATCGTAAAAGCAGATGAGTTTCCAATCAAGTTGGCAGGTCATACGCCTTGTTTCCGTCGTGAAGCAGGTTCTTATGGTGCACACGTTAGAGGATTGAATCGTGTACATCAGTTTGACAAAGTCGAAATCGTTCGTATTGTACATCCTGATACATCTTACAATGACTTGCATGAAATGTTAGCACATGTCGAAGGTTTATTACAAAAGTTAGAATTGCCATATAGAATTTTACGTCTTTGTGGTGGCGATTTAGGATTTACGTCTGCCTTGACTTTTGACTTTGAAGTGTATTCTGCTGCTCAAAAACGTTGGTTAGAAGTAAGTTCTGTTTCTAATTTTGAAACTTTTCAAGCGAATCGTTTGAAAGTACGTTTTAAAGATGGTAAAAAAACAAGATTAGCACATACATTGAACGGAAGTGCAATGGCTTTGGCACGTATTGTTGCCGCATTATTAGAAAATAATCAAACACCAGAAGGAATCGTGATTCCGGAAGCATTACGTCCTTATACAAGATTTGATGTTATAAAATAGATTAGCTTTTTGACAATTTTTGCCACGAATGCACGAATAAATATTTTTTTAAAATTCGTGTATTTGTGGTTAAAATCATTTCAAAATCCCAATAGTATCACCTCCAAATTTCTGTAAATCATAACCTTTAACATTCAACCAAGATTTACATTCTGTCAAATCTGAATCCGAAAGATTCTCACTTTCAAAAATAATCATTTTTGGCAAGAATTTTCCGAAAGGAAAAAGTTTTAAAATTTCGTAATCGTAACCTTCCACATCGATTTGTAAAAGGTCAATTTGTTGTACTTTATATTGTTGGAAAATAGTCTTGAATGTAAAACAATTAATCGTATCGAAATCAATCCAATCGGCTTTATTTTTGGGTAAAGTAATTCCAGTTTTTTTAGCTTTTTTTTCGATATAACCGTTATTGATTTTCTCTTCTAAATGTGATCTTAGAAACGAACTCAAGCCACTCGCCCAACGAGCATCTGTAAAAGCAACTTTGTATAATTTTCGAGTTGTATTTTGACTGTCAATCGCAGCGTTTATTGGTGTAACTTTATCTTTTTGATAAATTTTTTGAAGTGTCTCAAATGGTTTTCGTTGTGGCTCAATCGTCAAACCTTGCCAACGATAACGCTTGACAAACTTACAAATCAAATCATTTTGAAAACCATCATTTCCACCAACTTGAACAAAAAATAAATTCTTGTTTGCTTTCGCAAAATCATCGACAACTGCTTCTAAACGATGTGGTTTAGGTTGCCAAATTCGTTGATAATACCACATTAAAGGCGAAAAGTTATTAGATAACCAACGCTTTCGCAATTGAATAAAAGGTGTTTTTAATGCTGTTTTAAAATTCATAATTTACATTAAAAAATAAATAAAATACGTCCAAAAGACAATCATACAATCAGCGAAGCGATACAATTATATTATTTATTATTAAAATTACTCATCGTTTTCGCCAAACCAATTGTACCAAAAGACAAAATCATATCACAAGATTTTTTGATTAAATCAGGTAATTGTTCATTTTCCTCCTTGTTCCATTCTCCTAAAACATAATTGATTTGTCTACCTTTTCCGAACTCGCTTCCGATACCAAAACGAAGTCGAGCATAATTATTTTTACCCATTTTTTCGTTGATGTCTTTCAAACCATTGTGTCCGCCATCGCTTCCTTTTCCTCGCATTCGTAATTTTCCGAAAGGAATATTCAAATCATCAACGATAACCAGCAAATTTTCCCACTTTACTTTCTCCTTTTCCATCCAATAACGAACCGCTTTTCCACTCAGATTCATAAACGTCGAAGGCTTCAACAAGATGAAGGTTCTACCTTTATGTTTTACTTTAGTGATATCGCCTAAGCGTTCTGTTTCAAAAGTTGCTTCTTTGACTTCCGCCAATTCATCCAAAACCTCAAAACCAATATTGTGTCGAGTATTATCGTATTTCGCTCCAATATTTCCTAAACCAACAATTAAATATTTCATATCGTCAAATGGTATAATTTCCTCTTTTTTTGTTCCAAAAAGTTGTTGTATATATTTTATTAAATTCATTTCGTAATTGTCATTAATTAACTTTTACAATCAAATACAAAGTTAGATGAAAAATTCAAAAGTGTTTAAAACAAACTCATTACGAGTTCATAAACACCTAATAATTTAATGATTGCCACCAAAACCATAACAATCAATAAGCGATGAATCCAGATATTAGCTTTTGGATGATTGACCGCAAAATTTGCTGCAAACCAAGCTCCAGTACTTTGTCCGACTGCTAATACCAAACCATATTCCCACATCACTTGACCTTGATATAAATAGATGGCTAAAGCAGGAATTGTAACTAAAAGTGTAATCACAATTTTTAAAATATTCGCATCTAATAAACTGTATTTTGCACCCAAAACCATGATGGCTAAAAAGAATAAACCCATTCCCATTTGGATAAATCCAGCATAAAAACCAATAGCAATAAATAAAAAATAGTTCAATAAAGTCTTTCGATTTTTAGTATTATCCGTTTCTTGTAACCATCGTTTTGGATTGATTAGAATAATAAAAAACACTAAAATCATCAATGAACCAATAATGATTTTCATCGAATCTTTATCAATCATTGAGGCGAATATTGCACCTGCAATTCCACCTGGAATCGCTAAAGCAATAATCCACCAACTTTTTTTTATTAATGGTTTGAATCGTTCAGATTTTGCAAAAGCACGAGTAGCAATGATACTTTGAAATAAGATTCCGATGCGATTAGTACCGTTTGCAATATTGGCTGGCAAGCCAAAAGTCATTAATAAAAACAACGTAATCGCTGAGCCATTTCCTGCTAATGTATTAATAATACCTGCTAATCCGCCACCTAAAAGTAATAATATGTAATGATACCATTCTAAATCCATTGGTCGAGTTTTGGTAGAAAACCATAAAGGTAGAAATCATGTGGGAAGTCATAAAATATTTGATTATATATTACGAATGCTCTTTTTGATTTTGCCATAAATTAAACAGCGTGAGAACGCTTTATCATTTTTATACTTAATCCGAAAAAAGCAAGATTTGACACGAATCTCATAGAAACCGTTTGCAAATTTGTTACATTCGTTTTTCGTAAAAAAGTAATATTATGAAAAATGATAAACCATTATATTATAATAATTATTTAAGAACGGTTTTCCTATAAAAATAATTTTGAACCACAAAAGGCACATAAGTATCAAAAGTGTTTTAACAAAAGTTATTTTATTTTCACTCTTTTGTGAATTTCTTTTGTGTCTTTTGTGGTTCAAATAATACAATTTTTACACATTTAATTTTTTATAAGAAAGCCGTTATTATTTAAGCGAAAGACTACTTAATACTAAAATAAAATCCAGTAATATGAAAAACTATCTTAAAGTAGTGTTTATACTACTTACTATTCCTTTTTTTACTAATAATGCAGATGCACAAATTTTTAAAAAGAAAAAAAAGGAAGCTGCAAAAATCCCTGCTCCAGCTAAGAAAAAGCCCAAAGGTAAAATCAAAGATTACAAAGAAATAATTACAAAAAAAGCAAAATCTGAAGAAGGTTTATTTACGGTTCATACCGTTGAAGATAAATATTACTTTGAGATTCCAACAGATATTTTGGAGCGTGAAGTATTGGTTGTGAGTAGAATTGCAGGAACTGTAAAAGGTTTGAACTTCGGTGGTGCAGGTATGAAATCTCGTCCACAACAAGTGATTCGTTGGCAAAAAGTCGGTGATCAAATCTTGTTACGTTCGGTTTCTCACTCAAGTGTAGCGAGTTACGAAGAACCTATTTATAAGTCTGTAAAATCAAATAATACAGAGCCGATTGTCATGGCTTTCGATATTAAAGCGATTAAAAAAGATACTTCTAAAACAGAACAAGGTTATGTGATTGATGTAAAATCATTATTTACAACTGATGTTGCAATGATAGGTGCATTGTCAAGTGGACAACGTCGTAACTTTGGTATTCGTCGTTTGGATAGCAAACGCAGTATGATTTCGGGAATGAGAGCATTTCCAGAAAATGTTGAAATTCGTCATACATTGACTTATGATGGTTCAAAATTACCATCAAATTATTTGACCAATACATTGACTTTAGATATGAATCAGTCATTTGTCTTGTTGCCAGAAGAACCGATGAAACCTCGTTTGTACGATAATCGAGTTGGTTATTTTTCTGTTTCTACAACGGATTATAGTTCGACCTTACAGAAAGCCGCAGCCGTTCGTATGATTACAAAATGGCGTTTAGAACCAAAAGACCCAGAAGCATATGCAAACGGAGAATTAGTAGAACCAGTAAAGCAAATCGTTTATTACATTGATCCAGCGACACCAAAGCAATGGGTGCCGTTTTTGAAAAAAGGTATTGAAGATTGGCAACCAGCATTCGAAGCAGCAGGTTTCAAAAATGCAATTATTGCGAAAGAAGCACCGACAAAAGAAGAAGATCCAGATTGGAGTCCAGAAGATGTTCGTTATTCGGTGATTCGTTATATTTCTACAGATATTCAAAATGCACAAGGACCACACGTTCACGATCCTCGTACAGGTGAGATTTTGGAATCTGATATTTTGTGGTATCACAACGTGATGAACTTGTTGCGTAATTGGTATTTTACACAAACAGCAGCGATTAATACAGACGCTCAAAAAGCGGAATTTCGTGATGAAGTGATGGGAGAATTGATTCGTTTTGTTTGTGCGCACGAAGTCGGACACACTTTAGGATTGCCACACAATATGGGTTCAAGTGCAGCATTCCCAGTGGATTCATTGCGTTCTGCTCACTTTACACAAAAAATGGGAACAGCTCCTTCAATCATGGATTATGCACGTTTCAATTACGTTGCACAACCAGAAGATAAAGGTGTTCGCTTGATGCCAATGGTTGGAATTTATGACAAATGGTCAATCAAATGGGGTTATGCACACTTAGATAATGAAACGGCAGCGGAAGATGCAGCAGAGTTAAACAAATGGGTTGTTGATAAAAAAGGAGATTGGAAATATCGCTACGGAATGCAGCGTGGAAATCCATTTGATCCTTCTGCACAAACGGAAGATTTGGGTGACGATGCGATGAAAGCAAGTGCTTATGGTATCGAAAACTTAAAACGTATTTTACCTGAAATCGAAGGTTGGATAGAAGAAGATGGCAAAGATTATAAAGATGCAAAAGAATTGTATGGTCAAGTAATGACGCAATTTGGTCGTTATATGCGTCATGTTCGCACAAACATTGGTGGCGTTTATGAAGAACCAAAATCAATGGAAGAAGAAGGTGTTGTTTATACGCATATTCCAGAAGCAAAACAACGTCGTGCCGTTCAGTTTTTACATAATCAACTATTTGAAACACCAGAATGGATGATTCGTGAAGAACAAGCAGCAAAGTTTCAACATGCTGGTTTGGTGAATCAAATTCGTGGAATGCAAGTAAGTACATTGAATCAAATATTTGATTTTAGTCGCTTACAACGAATGATTGAAAACGAAGCAATGAATGGTTCAAGTGCTTATTCCGTCTTAGAATTGTTTGATGATATGAGAAATGGGATTTTCTCTGAAGTGAAATCTGGTCAAAAAATTGATGTTTATCGTCGTAATTTACAACGTGCTTATTTGGAGCGTTTAGAATATTTAATGACTTCTGAGCAACCAAGATTTCCACCACAATTTGCAGACTTTATTGGTATCACAAGTGTTGACGTAAGTCAATCAGATATTCGTGCTGTTGTAAGAGGTGAATTGAAACGCATCAAATCTATGGCTCAATCTGGAACTGGTGCAGATACCATGTCGCAGTATCACTTAGAAGATTTAGCAGCGAGAGTTGATGATATTTTAGAAGGGAAAAAGAAATAATAGTTGTTTGATAATTTTTGCCGGTAGCGGCTGTCTTTAGCCGCCGTCTTTGTTTAAAATTGTTTACGGCAGCTAAAGACAGCCGCTACTGTAAAACAATAATTTTTGCTTTTGGCAAAAATTGTCAATGAACCGAAATAATAGTTGTTTCATTGATAGTTAATCATAAACCGCTTTTTGGATGAAAATCTGAAAAGCGGTTTTTATTTTTTAGCTTTTTATTCTTTGGCTTTCGCCAAATGATAGATAGAAATCCTATTAATCTTATCAATAATTAATTTCGACTATCAATTCCCCAACCTAATTTATCACGTAAAGTAGTAAGAAAATTTCGTTCAAATAATCGAGCAATATTAATTGTAAAATCTGCTTTTTTCACTGCTAAACGATGATGTTTTGTTACCAACTCAAAACGAGAATCTAACGTACACAAAAAGTTCTCTCCTCGACCTTCGATTTCAAAAGATAATACAGCATCATCAGGAATAACCATTGGTCGCATCGTCAAATTATGTGGTGCAATCGGTGTAATTACAAAGTTACCAGAATTCGGAAAAATAATTGGACCTCCACAACTCAACGAATAACCTGTCGAACCAGTTGGCGTAGAAATAATCAAACCATCTGCCCAATAAGAATTCAAAAACTCACCATTGATATAAGTATGTACTACAATCATCGAAGATGTATCTCGCTTCGAAATCGTACAATCGTTTATAGCATAATTCAAACCATTAAACACAGGAATATTAGATTCTAAATGTAAAACGGTTCGTTTATCCAATTCATAATTGCCATGAATCAATGCTTCAATTGCTTCCGCAATCATTTTTTTATCAATACTTGACAAGAATCCCAATCGACCCAAATTCACACCAGCAATTGGAATATTAGAATCCTTAATAAAGGTCAAGGTATCTAATATTGTCCCATCGCCACCTAATGAGATTATCAATTCAATCTTATCTTTTTTCAAATCCTCACAAGACATAAATGTTTGAAAATCACCATCATAATTGATTTTCTTACGTATCTCCAAAACATAATTTTCATGTACAAAAATTTCCGTTTTCCAACGATTCAAACTATCAAAAACCGCTTGAACATAACTAATATCCTGAGGTTTGAGTAATCGACTATATACAGCTATTCGCATTTTTTTTTTTGAAGTGTTGAAGTGTTGAGGTGTTGAAGTGTTGAGGTTACAATTCTAATGTAACATTAACACTTCCGTACATCAACACATCAACCCAATTTCTCACCCAAAATACTTTTCGCAGCAACCCGAGCAGAAATTACGCAACCGCCCAAAAATGTTCCTTCCAATGAACGATGTCCATGCATTCCGCCACCGCCAAAACCTGCTGCTTCACCGATTGCGTACAAACCATCAATCGTTTCTTGTTGACCACTTTCGTTTGGTTGTGTTAATACTTGACTTTCCAGATTTGTTTGAATACCGCCCAAACTCTTACGAGAAACAATAAATTCTCGAATTGCAACCAATGGAAATGCTTTTTTATCTAAAATCTTTTGGAATTTACTTGTTCTAACTTTATCGCCACGATATTGTCGAGCATGAGCAATTCGTCGCAATTGTTCATCATTGTGATACGCTTCACCTCGGTCGATTTGAGCATCATATGGAGCAATCGAGTTATACAAATTTTCAACTGTAACATGGTTCTCTCCAGTCAAACTATTCATTTGTGTTGCCAAATCTTCTAATGAATTTGCTACAATAACATCTTCACAATTATCAACGATTTTATTAATTAAAGTTGGATTTCCTAAAAGAATATTTTTCACAAATTTTAAGAAATTTTTATTACGAACAGCTTCATTATGTTCTGAACCAGAAATTGCAAATTCCTTATTCATGATTTTCATATTCAAAATTTGCCAAGAATATTTCACAGGTTGTTTACAAATCTCTTGCACCAAAAATCTTGTATCAAATGATGTTACTAACGGCATTGGCCCAAAACGTTTACCTTGGTAGTTTGTCCAAATCGCTGATTTACAAGGAACAAGGCTCAAACCATGGTCTTTTTTTCGAGGTGCGTAATGACGGATTCCTGCGGCATAATTCCATTGTTTTTCCAGATTTACAACATTTCCGTTGATGCGTTCTGTGGCTTCGTGTAAGTCGCCGATTGCGTATTTGTGCGAACCATTGAGGATTGTTTTTGGTGGTTCGCCCCACGGTTTATACCAATTTTGTTTAACTTTTTCGATACTTCCGTTAATTCCACCAGTTGCGACGATGACTATTTCCGCTTTCGCTGAAAAAGGTGTTCCGTCTTTTTCTAAAGTTCCATTCACACCAACGATTATATCATTTTTAGTAATAATATCATTCACACGATGTTCGAAATGAATTTGTAAATTTTGGCGATTTTTATGTTCTAAAAGTTTACCTTTAAATACTCGAACCAGTTCCCAACCAGTTCCCCAAACCATGTGAAATCGAGGTACAGAATTGCCAGGTTCATACAATCCTCGTTCGACCCAATGTACGACTGGAAAGAAGTCAATACCATTCTTTTTTAACCAATGATAACTATGTGGCGTCGAATGATTAATATACATTTTCGCCCATTCTTTTCCCCAATGTTCTGTGGCTTCAAAAGCTGCAAAAGAAAACCAGTCACGAGTTGCTAAATCAATATTGTCTTTAATTCCACGTTTTTTTTGGTGGTCAGAGTTAACGAAAAACATTCCACCAAAAGCCCATTTTGCTAATCCACCAAATTCACTCTCGACATCTCGATCAATAATCATCACTTTTTTTCCAGCGTCCAAAAGTTCTAATGCTGCAATGATTCCTGCGATTCCGCCACCGACAATAACGACATCTGATTGGTAAGTTTGGTTTTTCATTGGTTGATATCTTGTGTTATCTAAAGATAAGTTAGATGCTAATTTATTATAAATTTAATGGAAATAGAGAAAACAAATACTTAAAATCAGAAGAAGTGATGATTTGACAATTATCTAACTACTATTATTTATGAAATAAGCGTATTTTTGTCGCAAAATAGCCAATTCAAAAAAATTAAACCCTTTTTTTTATGAATATATTAATTGCTCCAAATTCATTTCGAGGAAGTTTAGATGCATTTAAAGCTGCTGATATTATAGCAAAAGCATTTGAGGAAGTTAGTCAGAATTTTGAAATTGTAAAAATTCCAATCGCTGATGGCGGTGATTTTACTGCCGAAATTTTAGTTAAACATTTAAACGGTTATTGGAAAACAGTAGAAGTTTTAAATCCATTAGGAAAATCTATAACGGCAAAATTAGGATTGACGAAAAGTGGTGTTGGAATTGTAGAATTATCAGAAGCATCAGGAACTCGACTGATTAAAGATGCGGAACTTAATCCGATGATAACGACAACTTATGGTACTGGTCAGTTGATAAAAGCAGCATTGGACGAAGGTTGTAAAAAAATCATTGTTTGCCTTGGTGGAAGTGCAACGAATGATGGCGGTGTTGGTCTGTTACAAGCGTTAGGTGTTCAATTCTTGGATAACGAGGGAAAAGAGATTGGTTTTGGTGGTAGCGAATTGCAACGTATAGCGACTATTGACGAAAGTCAAATGGATAGTCGAGTGAAGAAAACAAGAATCGTTGTGCCGTGTGATGTTGGAAATTATTTATTAGGAGAAAAAGGTGCGACTAAAATTTTTGGTTCACAAAAAGGGGCAACGAATGAAATGATGGAAACTTTAGAAGATGCAATGACGCATTATTCTTTGAAAATATGGGAAGCATTTCGTCGAGATGTGGTTAATCTAAAACATGGCGGTGCAGCAGGTGGAACAGCAGCAGGGCTTTGGGCTTTTTTGAATGCTCGGTTGGTGTTGGGAAGCCGGTATATTTTGAATGAACTGCACTTTGATTTGGCGGCCGAAAAAGCGGATTTGATTATTACAGCTGAAGGTAAATTAGATAATCAAACAATTAATGGAAAAGCACCTTTTGAAGTGGCAATGCGAGCCAAACGATTCAAGAAAACGGTGATTGCTATCGCTGGTCAAACACCTTCTACGGACGTACAATTGTATCATGGTGTTTTTTCGTTGATGAATAAACCTATGTCTTTGACACTTGCTTTGAGCAATACCGAAAAACTATTATACAATACGAGTTTTCAAATTGCTAAGTTTTATAATCAACTCATTAAACCAAAGCCAAAAGCTAAAAGTATTAATAAATTATTGATTATCAATGCTGATGTTTTTGGAAATAATTTAGACGAAATTGAAAGAATTGCCTTGACCTTAATTCCTGTCAAAGAAGCTGAAATACCAATATTATTATATTCCAAACGGACTTATGAAGAAATGATTTGGTTATGTAGCCAGTTGGCTATTCATCAACCGTTTATTGTCGAAAATGGTGGTGCATTATATGTTCCGAATAATTACCTAAAATTAGATTTAAAGGATTTTACAGTTGTAAATGAACACCATCAAATGACATTCGGTACAACTCACTCAACGATTGAAAATATCACGGATAAATTAGCAAAAGTTACTGGTGTTAATCTGGATAATGATATTCTATCGCCTTTGGATTTAGCGGATTATTGGGATATTGAATTATTCGAGGCGGAACGTATTATGAAGCGTAACTTTAGCCAAATGATTGTGAAAACGGAAGAGGTTTTTGAATTGTCAGATATGTTTAAACAGTTGGTAACACAGCAAGGATTACAGATTATTGATGCTAAAGAAGCATATTACATTGGTAATTTTTCTGTGAAGAATTCAATAACATATTGGATTGATTATTTGAAGTCGGAATATGCTGATTTACAAATTTTTGCGTTAAGCAATGTTGCTGAGGATAAATCAATTCTGGAATTAAGTGATGAAGCTTTTTTGTTAAAATATAATGATGAATGGCAACCTGTTTTATTAGAAAATTTGAATCTAATAAATGGTTCTATTTCTACAGGATTAAAACAAGTTGTTGCGTCCGTAGTGAAAGAAAAAACGTAGTTTAAGTTTTTAAATATTAAATATATTTTTAATTTTTTTTTGGATAAAACAGTATCTAAAGAATTTGATTAAACACCGAATTTTGAACATTAAAAATAAACAAATACTAAAGGTATCTGATATTTTGAGAACAATCTATTTATACTCCTTTACAATCTTTTAATATCTTCTAAGAGTTCACATTATTTCTAACGAATTAAGTTGATATTCGTTATTTTAATTACATTTATTAATTGCTCTATTTGAGTAATAGTAACATGTAGGTAAGCTTGTGTAACATGTTGTATTAGCCAAGTTAGTAGAATTTAATTACTTCCAAAAATTCTACTTTTCCTTATTGTTTTAATTCCCAAAAAGCTTTTACAACTTCGATATAATTCATTATTGGATTCAGACGATTATCACAATCAGAAATGAGTAATAATTGAGCATTTAGATTTTTTCGAGTGTTTTTTAAGTTATAAAAGCCATAACGGTTTTCCTATAAAAATAATTTTGAACCACAAAAGGCACATAAGTATCAAAAGTGTTTTCACAAAAGTTATTTTATTTTCACTCTTTTGTGAATTCCTTTTGTGTCTTTTGTACCTTTTGTGGTTCAAATAATACA
>JBGCFH010000006.1:0-5963 GCA_045106825.1 Saprospiraceae bacterium
TTCACAAATGTTAATGACGAACAATCAAGGTTGTGATTCATTAATTATTACCACAACAAGTTTATTGGCAAGTGATACGACATATTTACAAGCAACAACTTGTGACCCACAATTTGTCGGAACATCACAAATGTTGATGACGAATAATCAAGGTTGTGATTCATTAATTATTACAACAACAAGTTTATTGGCAAGTGATACAACGTATTTACAAGCGACAACTTGTGATATACAATTCGTTGGAACATCACAAATGTTGATGACGAATAACAATGGTTGTGATAGTTTAATCATTACGACAACAAGTTTATTAGCAGGTGATACGACAACATTGTTATTTACAACTTGTGATTCTACACAAGCAGGTACAACAACACAAGTATTGACGAATATAGATGGATGTGATAGCACGATAATTTCGATAACACAATTGTTACCGACACAAATCACATTCTTAAATGCGATTACTTGTGATATTAATATGGTTGGTACGGTGACAGATACATTTACGACAAGTAATGGTTGTGATAGTTTAGTGATGACAACGACAACATTATCTTCATTACCATTTGTTACTATGACAAGTGATACTGCAATATGCGAAAACACACCAGTTCAATTGTTTGGAACAGGTGGTGTAAGCTACAATTGGTCTTCAGGTACAGGATTAAGTGATTCAACGATTGCTAATCCAATCGCAACAATTGATTCTACAACAACTTATGTATTGACAATCGCTAATGCAGACGGTTGTACCGCTACGGATTCCGTTACGATAACCGTTGTTCCGACACCAATATTGACATTGCCAGATAGTATAGCGATTTGTCAAGGAGATACGACACAAGTTATTGTTTCAGGCGTTGGTACATTTACTTGGGCAACAGCACCAGGAATTAGTAGCACAACCGTACCGAATCCGTTGTTATTCCCTGTTTCTACAACATTATATGTATTGACGGTTACAAATATTGCAGGTTGTTCGACAACTGATAGTGTATTAGTAATTGTAGAAAATAATCCGATTATTACAATCTCTTCAGCAGTTGATATTTGTGAAGGAGAATCTGTACCATTAAGTGCAACTGGTGGCGTAAATTATCTGTGGACACCAAGTAGTTCATTGAATAATGATACGATACCAAATCCGATTGCAACACCAAGTATGACGACGACTTATCAAGTTCAAGTTAGTAGTCCAATCGGTTGTACATCATTTGGTGCGGTTACAATAACAGTGAATGATACGATTACACCATACATTGTTCAAACGAATGATAGTATATTAACGGCATTTCCGAATAATGGAACAGGTTATACATGGTTCTATGCTGATACATTCTTTAATGCAGGTTCAGGGTTCTTGATTTACAATGTCGGTACAAATCCAGTGAATATTGATTCCGCAGGATATTATCGAGTTCGAGTGACGGATATTAATGGTTGTACTTACGAAAGTGAAACGGTATTTATGGATGTTGTTCCGACTGAACAACCTTTAAGCCTTCAAAACTTAACATTAATGCCGAATCCAACTCGCAATTATGTTGATATTCGTTTTGATAATATCAAATCGCAACCTGTCGAAATTGTATTATACAATAAAACAGGACAACGAGTTTACCAACAAATGACGAATATTGGAGTAGGAAATCATACCGAACGATTGGATTTAGGAAATCTTCCAGCAGGCGTTTATATGGTTAGAATTGCAGGTGAAGACTTTATCTTGAATCGACAATTGTTGATTATGGGTGATTAATGGAATAAATTATTGAATTATAAATTGTTATCGCCTATCGGCTTATTGTTAGATTATTAAATAACAATAAGTTGATAGGCGATACTATTTTTTAGTAACTATTTAGCAGTTATAACATATTGCGTTTAGTTAAGTTGAAAACTCGATTCTTAGATAGTTCTTTTGAAAAAGAATACAAAATGTTCAAATTTTATACTTGGTTTGTAATTGGTGTGTTTTATGATTCGGACGCTGAATACGCTGATTGACGCTGAAAAACGCTGATTTTTTCCTTAGCCTTTTTAATTGCTCTCGCAATATTCCCAACTTGATTGGGGATCTCCCAAACATTTGAACCTCAATCTTAAAAAAGTATAAAATGAGACTTAACATCAAAAAAAATTGAAACAGTTATTTCACCATTAAACCAACATTATAGAAAATCTAAATCGCTTCCAACTTATCAATCCAAAAATCAAATCGAAAACTTTTTGCTCTCATCTTCACCAAACCAATTTCCTCTGCAAAAATATTCCCATAAACGACTTTATCATAACCAATAATCAAATTTTGTAAACGAGCAGACGGAGCAGTTTATGGATTTTTGTGTTTTTAATTAATAACCACCAGTCAAAATATTTCGTTGCCACAAATCACCAACATTGTATTCGTCTAACCAAACACTCAAATCTTGTTCTGACAAGCGTTTCAACTGACTTGCACCATCAACTTGGTCAACTGTTACAATATCTTCGGCATTAAAATGATTGATTAAATCAACCGATTGTGTCGCCATAATCACTTGCGTTCCTCGTGCTGCGGTACTTTTGACCATTCCAGCTAATTTCGCAATCGCAACAGGATGTAAACCTAATTCGGGTTCATCAATGATGATACTTGAAGGTAATTCAGGTTGTAAAAACAAAGTCGTCAAAGCGATAAATCGAATTGTTCCATCAGACAAATCATTTACACCATAGATGAAGTTACTATGTTTACTTTGCCATTGTAAACGCAAATAACCATTTTTATTGGGTTGAAAAAAGAAGTCTGAAAAAAACGGTGCGATACTTTGTATCGTTTTTACAATTCGGTTGTATTTTTTCGGATAATCGTTTTTGACAGTGTATAAAAAAGCGGCTAAATTGTCGCCTTTTTCATATAAGAAATAGTGGTCATTGTCAATGTGTGAAGTGCTTGAAAATGGTGAATTTTTTCCTGTATCGTGGAAATGATATTTTCGGTAACTTTTGAGGTAATCAATTACATATTTAGCTCTAAAATTATCAGTTGTTTTAACATTGGCTTCTTTTTGATATTCTGCAATATCGTAACCCAAATTATTTTTATAAATCAAATATTCAGTAGCAACAATTAAATCATCACCTTTTCGTAATGTTACGGAATATCCATTATTTTTATTATCAAAACTAACTTCAAATCTGATAAATGGTTTTTTATCGTTTATATTTCCATGAAAAATAAACTTATCTTGTCCACCTCGAAGTCCAACATATTCCTGCAATTTCTGATTATAAATCGCATTCAAAAATTCAAAAAAGGAAATAAAATTACTTTTACCAGAACCATTTGCACCAATCAAAATATTGATAGGTTTTAGTGGTAAATGTAATTCCTGAATGGATTTGAAATTTTGTATGTTAACAAAATCAATCGCCATAGTTTGACTTTTTTGAATGTTGTTGGAATGTAATCGTTACAAATATAGGATTAAAAGGAATATTGTACAAATGGACATTATGAACACAAACAAAACCTCAATGCTTTTTCGTCATACTGAACTTGTTTCAGTATCTCCCAAGTACAATTAGCCATTTTGAATAACAACAAAAAGGAAACCTAATAGCCAACGAATTTTGAATAATCATTTTATTGTGAAACCAATATTTTACATATCCAAAACAGTAAAAAATTATGGATAATCTGTTGGCGGATGAAGTCCAACAAGTGAAAGCAATGCACGAAGATTAACATTACTTGCTCTATTTATTTGTAACAAATCAATCGTTGCTCTTCCTTTTGGTGTTTTACCAATAACTAAGGTTTCATCTTCATTCCAATGAAAATGCTCATACCAATTATCTTTTCGAGGATGATATAAATCAACGATTTCTTTTGAAATTGGATCGATGTGTTGTGTCTTTGTAAATTTCAGACCATTACAACGACGACAGGCAAGTGCTAAGTTTTCTGCTTCTGTTTTTCCATCTTTTGCTTCGGGTTGAATGTGTTCCATTTCAAAATTAGATGGCGAAAATTGAGAAAAGGCTAAACAATATTCACAATAACCTTTTGCACGTTCTTCTACATAATTTCGGAGTTCGTTGGGAATTTTAGTTTTAGACATGAGGTAATTGTTTTAAACCTATTTCAGACATCAACTCTGTAAAAGGAACTTGGCGAAGTTGAGACAATTCCACCATATAAGCAACTCTTTTTGTCCGAATATTTTCTTCTTCTTCCGCAATATTGAGATAAACTTTATGTTCTGCCTCAGTCATGGTTTGGTTGGCTAATTTTTCTGCCAAAGTATTAAAAATCACCTGTTTATCAGTTTCCAAAACTGTTTCATTAATCAATTCATACAATTTCCCAATTCTATATTTTTTTGATTTCGAGCGTTTACGGACGATGAGTGAATGAAGTTCTTGTGCAAAAAACTCTAACTCTGAAATTTTCATTTTTGAAATTTCATTTAGGTAAGATTTTACATTGTCTTCTGTTTGAACCGATATTTTCTGCATAATCAATTACTTTTTTTAATAAAAATAGCAAACTATTGTGTAAAACGCAAATTGGAGGTTTTGGGTTCTTGCTAACATTAAGAAATCAGGAATTTCAATCAATCGCCATAGTTTGACTTTTTTGAATGTTGTTGGAATGTATGCTTACAAATATAGGATTAAAAGGAATGTTGTACAAATGGACATTATGAACAGAATTAAAAACTCAAACTGTTTCCGTCATACTGAATTTGTGCAATTTATTCCGATTTTTATCGGAAGTATCTCCCAAGCATTTGAAATTCAATCTTGATAAAGAACAAGACTAATCTTTCTTCTAATAGATTTTACGTACTTATTTTGCGAAATTTGTTATTTTTTGACTAATTTTATAATCCATTAATCAACCAAAACCATGAATAAACGAGATGCCAAATTAAGATTAAAATTAATCAAACAACAATTAACAATTTTCACACTTTATGAAGAGGAATTTAAACAAAAATTAGGAACGCAAGGTGTAGAAGATTTTGTTAATAGTCGGTTAGATGAAATTAGGAAACTACTTAAAATATTAAAAGATGAATAATATAGATGTAAATAAAGTAACGACCACGATTGATACAGCAATTAAGGAGTTGCAAGAAGGTTTAAACCCTGATTTGTTATCAAAAGAAGATAAAGTAGAATTGATTGAAGATGTAGAAGATGTTATCAAACTCGCGCTGAAAATCAAACTACAATACCAACAACGTCGTATGAATGACTTAATGAATGCCTTAGATAATGATGAAAATGTAGATATTGATAGAATACAAACGACTTCTGATGCTATCGGTAAAGCGTTGGATTTGATTAAGGCAGCTTGATTTTTACACTAAGAACAAAGTTAAAAACTTAACTATTTCAATTACTCTCGTAATATACTTAACTTATTTCAGTATCTCCTAAGATTTTAACCACAAAATCCGCAAAAGCACAAAATAAAAAAATGATAAAAGCAGAAGATTTAATTTTTATGACATTTCTATTTTTAATCCCTTCTTTTTGAATAATTTATCTAATTGTTCTTTGGGATAATTATTATCCTTTGATATATATAAGATTTTTAATTTTGGTAGTTCTAATAAAATTGATAAATCTTCAATTGGTACATTTCTAAAATCTATACATTCAATTTCTTTCAAATCTTTTATTGAAGACCAATTTTTAACATTTAAACCTCCAGCATAAAGATATTTTAGATTTCCTAAATTTTTTAAAGAGTTGACATCCTTCACGTCAGTATTTATTAATGCAATATAATTTAATAAAATTAAATCCTTTATAGGAGATAAATCATTGATTTTAGTATTTATGAGATTTAAATACCCTAACCTTGATAAACTCGTTAAGAAGTCCAAATTTTGAATTTTTGTACCTTTTAAACTTAAATCTTTTAATGACGTTAATTTTGATAAAATATCAAAATTTTCAAT
>JBGCFH010000060.1:0-52255 GCA_045106825.1 Saprospiraceae bacterium
TATCAAGATTGTTTTTTGTGTTGACGTGTTGATGTGCTGACGTTGGTATAACATCAACACATCAACACATCAACACATCAACACAAAAAACGAATTCAAATAATTCGTATATTTAGGTTTATCACTGGATTTTTCAAAGAATCTAAATTTTTTATAAAATATTGAAAAATGGGTTTCAATTTATTTTGTGTCCTATTATAAGAGTTTAAAACTTTGTGGTGCGAAATATCTTTGAATTATACAACAACGTCTGTAAACTTATCTTTTCTTCTGACTTTTGAAATAACCTCTTTAGTTTTAAACTCATAACTCAAATTTTGACAAATAAACTCAATAAAACTAAAAGGTATTTGTAAATTCACAAAAAAGTAAGATAAAACAACGGATTCACAAATGAGTAAATTTTCAGCACCTGACCGACAACGAGAAATCTACACAACTGGCGTAAGCGGAGCAAAACCAAAAATTCCGTTTGATAATGATGCCTTAATTGCGAAAGCAAAAAAAAATATGTCAAAAGAAGCTTTTGCTTACATCGCTGGTGGTGCAGGAGTTCAACATACTGTTGAAAATAATCGGAATGATTTTAATAAATGGCGAATTGTACCGAGAATGTTACAGGATGTATCTGAACGTGATACTTCTGTAGAGTTATTCGGGCAGCAGTTACCAATTCCATTGTTATTATCGCCAGTTGGTGTATTAGAAATGGTCAACAAAGAAGCCGATATTGCCGTAGCAAAAGCCGCTTCAAGTCTTAATGTACCAATGATTTTCTCGAATCAAGCCAGTCGCTCGATGGAAGCAACTTCAGCTGTGATGAACGAAAGTCAACGTTGGTTTCAGTTGTATTGGAGTAAGTCAAATGAACTGGTCGAAAGTCTGGTAAAACGTGCCGAAAAATCTGGTTGTTCCGCAATTGTCGTCACTTTAGATACCACATTATTAGGTTGGAGAACACAAGATTTGGACTTACAATATCTACCATTTTTAAGAGGAAAAGGAATTGCACAATATATAACGGATCCAGTTTTTCAAAAATTGTTAGACGAACCTGAAGCTCCAAATGCGGTTCAATTAAAACCTAAAATTACATTGGAAACAATCCAGTTTTTATTTGAATTAATGTCAAATTATCCTGGTGGTTTTTTTGAAAATTTACGGTCAAAACGCCCAATGAAAGCAGTGAAAAAGTTCATTAATATTTACTCTCGACCATCGTTAACTTGGGACGATTTATCATTTTTACGAAAAATTACAAACCTTCCGATTTTATTAAAAGGTATTTTGCATACAGATGATGCTCGAAAAGCATTAGATTATGGTGTTGACGGCTTGATTGTCTCGAATCATGGTGGAAGACAAGTCGATGGCTCGATTTCTTCTATTGCTGCATTACCACAAATAGCAAATGTTGTGAATGGCGAGATTCCAATTTTAATGGATTCGGGCGTTCGTGGAGGTGCAGATATGTTTAAAGCGATAAATTTGGGTGCAACAGCGGTTTGTATTGGTCGTCCGTATGTGTATGGTTTGGCGATAAATGGAGAAGCTGGAGTGCGAGATATTATTAAGAATTACTGGGCAGATTTTGAGTTGACAATGGCTTTGGCGGGTTGTAAAAATATTGAAGAAGTGAGACATTCAACTTTGGTGAAGGTTTGATTAATACTCGATGATAAACGCAGATTTTATGAAATACTATATTCTGATACTTTCCATATTGTTTTTTAGTTGTCAAACAGAGGAAAAAGTAGATCCGACAATTATTAGTAATAAACCTTACTTCACCGTTTTAGGTATTGCACAAGATGCTGGTTATCCGCAAGTCGGTTGTGAAAAAGAATGTTGTCAGCGAGTTATAGAAAATTCTGATTTGAAAAGACGAGTTGTGGCGTTAGGTTTAGTTGATCCTTCGACTGGCGAACGTTGGTTGTTTGAAGCAACACCAGATTTTCGAGAACAATACAACGAGTTGATGCGAATCGAACCTAAAATTGATACCCTTTCGGGTATATTTTTGACACACGCACATATTGGACATTATACGGGCTTGATGCAATTAGGTCGTGAAGTGATGGGAACAAAGAATGTTCCTGTATTTGCAATGCCAAAAATGCGACGATTTCTCTATTCAAATGGCCCTTGGCGACAGTTGACGGCTTTAAATAATATTAAAATAAATAAGCTGACCGCAGATTCTACTATTGTGCTAAACGAAAAACTATCCGTAAAACCATTGTTAGTGCCACATCGTGATGAGTTCTCAGAAACAGTCGGTTTTATTATTCAATCCAAAGAAAAATCGTTATTATTTATTCCCGATATTGATAAATGGTCAAAATGGAATCGTGATATTTTGGCGTTGATTCGTCAAGTTGATTATGCTTTTTTGGATGCAACTTTTTATAAAAATGGAGAAATTAAAGGTCGAGATATGAGCGAAATTCCACATCCTTTTGTAGAAGAAAGTATTACTCTATTTAATAATTTGTCAAAATCAGATAAGGCAAAAGTATATTTTATACACTTTAATCATACAAATCCATTATTAAATCATAATAGTACAGCACACCAAAACGTTACTAATAACGGATTTTTCGTTGCTAAAGAAGGACAAAAAATCATACTTTAATGTTAAGAAAATCTTTACAATCCAAACAATTGTTATTTTTTTGATATAAAATATTTTTTTATCATTCGTCATTTTTTAATAAATTTGTTCTATAATAATTTGATTATCAAAAAAGTATTTGGTTTATTGATAAATCAGTAATAAATTGTATTAATACAATGCATTTGTAAAAATCAAAAAACATATTGATATTTGTAAACAAAATTTTATATAAAATACACAAATTTTTTTTTTATGAAAACTATCATTTTCAAACCAATTTTACTTTTAGTAATGATCATTGGCGTTGCGTTCGTTTCAATCAATGCGGGACAAACCATTGATGATGGAACGATTAAAATAGAAGTTGCAGTTGGTTTTACGATTGAAGATATTATTCAAGATTTACATGACAACACGGTTACTGTTGTTTCGACCAATGTAACATCATCAATCTATATATTACAATATAGTTCTAAAATGGTCGATGATGATTTTGTGAAAAAGTATCTACAAAAACACCCTGGTGCAAATGTGATATATGAACGATAATCTTGTACTCAAAACATAAAAAAATCCCGAATACTTATTGAGTATTCGGGATTTTTATTTTAAAGATTCTCCAAAATGTTGATTTTTAAATATATCACGTTATCGCCAACCGAAAACTATTGTTCATTTACTATTTCTGTAATAATACCTTCTTTCATGGCATAACTGGAAACAATCATTTTATTAATTTTTGCTTTTTTAATTAGCAAATTGACTAATATTAAAGCGACTGAAATCAATTTCGCTCTTTGTTTTGGTATGTCTTTCATTGTTAATCTTTGTTCCAAATCAGCTTCAACAATCGTTTTGTAGAAAGTAGGAAAATTTGTCAAATCAACATTTTCAGCATTCGGATAATTGGCTATTTTTGTTCCCATTACACCTGATATTACATCAAATGTACCAGATGCACCAACTAAAATATAAGCTGGATATTGTTGTAACGCCTTATAAAGTGGTTCAAGTTGATTGTTTAAAAAATCTAATAATTTATTAGTTTCAGCTGACGAAATTGGTTCAGATTTGTGAAAACTATTAAATAAAACAGAAACACCAATCGGAAAACTTCTTGCCCAAATCTTTTGACTTTGGTTAGCGATGATAAACTCAACACTTCCGCCACCAATATCCATAATCAAAATATTGTCCATCGTTAATGGAATGGCTCGTTTTGTTCCTAAATAAATCAAATTAGCTTCTCTATCACCTGATATAATTTGAATTGTTATACCAATTTCATTTTTAACTTTTTTAATAAAATCCTTGCCATTACTTGCTCTACGAAGTGCAGCCGTTCCAAAAGCCGTTACCTTCTCAACCTGATATTCGAGAATTGTCTCTTGGTAAATCGCTAATGTTTCATACGCTCTTTGAAGCGGTTTTTCGCCTAAAGTCTCTACACCATCTTCACCGATATAAACGTATTTTCTAATGCGTTTTAAGGTAGAAAAACGACCATCATTTTCAATTTTGACGATTAAAAGGTGAAAAGTATTTGTTCCTAAATCAATTATTGCTACTCGCATATTATTTAAAATTTGTTGTCAGGATTCTCTTGTAAATTTGTAATTTTAGGGAACAGGTAACAAATAATCTACCCATTCTAAATCGTTCTTTTTCCTTCTAAAAAACTTAAAAAACAACTCCGTAGCTTGGCTATGCAGTGATTTTTCTAAATTTCTTAGAAGAAAAAATAACTTCGCTATAACGGGTAACTTATTTATTACCTATTCCCTTAGTAAAATACTTTGGATTAATTATACTATAAAATTAAACAAAGGCTCTACGAAAATTCATAAAAATATCAAAAGAAACTCACAAAACCAACATGAATTTTTGTTGCTTGAAAGTTAATTGGATTTTTTAATTGTCGACCCGAAGCAACACTAAAAGTCAAAACACCAGCACCAAGTTCTAACGTCAAACCCAAACCAAAACCAAACGGAAAATCCGTAATATTTCGCCCAACACTTTTATTTTGCATATAACCAAAATCGAAGAATGAAAACAAATAGGCATTTTGTCCAGTCAATAATCGACCTTCAATCGTTCCGATTGCATAAAGCGAAGAAAAAATAGATTCTTCATCAAAACCTCGCAATATTTGATTTCCACCGATTCGATATAATTCATTTTGATAAATCGAATCTTGTGTTAGAACTCCACCGGATTGTACACCAACTTTTACTGTTCCTCGACTACCAAATGGAATAAAATAAGCGGCTTCACCTTGCAATCGTAGCTGAACCGAGCGAGTTTGAATATTATCATATAATGACGTATAATCAAACGTAGAATCTGATAAAGCCGCAATCAAATTACTTTCGTCAATCCGTTTGATTCCTGCACCGCCACGCAATTTGAGCGACAAACCTTTGCGAGGATTAAAGCGATAATCTAAGTTTTGTTGTTGCCATTCTAAACCAAAAGTAGCGTTATTTACGTCCAGCGTTCTTGGTAATTGTCGAGTATTAATAACTTGTTGCTCATTGATTGTTAAGACATTAGTTTGAAAATTGTCAAGAAAAACCTTCACATAATTTCCACCTTCAAATAAGTATTGAACACCTAAATTATAATTAATATCAATATAAGTCGTATCACGGCGATACAAATGAAAATCAACATCTACACCTAAAGGCAAATTCAAAATATAAGGATAAGCTAAACGCAAATCTAATTGAGGCGTAAGCGGTCGAAGTTGTTGCCATTTTATATCAATCAGTTCACCTTTTCCTAAAATATTCTGAAAATAAAGTTGAACATTTCCAGTTAAAGTCAAGCGACCAGTTTCTTCATTTTGAGGTAAGAAACCGATTAAAAAATCAAACTGACTGGCTTTTTGTTTATTCAAAAACAAGTAAATTTTAGCAGAATTTCCAACAAACAAGACTCGAACACTTTGCCGTTCTTTGATAAAGGGTAATTCTTGTAAGCGTTTTCGGATAGCTTTTATTTTGACTTCGCTATACAAATCACCTTTTTTTATTCCTAAATAATTTTCCAAATACCCAACCGAAAGATTCGGAATCGGTTTAACTAATTCAATCGAATTTATTAAAATTAAAGGGCCTTTATCCAACGATAAATTCGCCTTGATTTTATCTTTTTGAATATCAATACTCGATAATTTTACAGAGGCAAACGGAAAACCATTATTTTCATAATAATCGAGTATTGCATTTTTTAGCTTGACAACTTGCTGATAATCAAATGCTTTATCTTGATATAGTTTTTCTCGAAAACCGATTTTTGACAATAATAATTCATCAATATTTTCAGTATTCAATTCTGCCCAACGATATTGTTCTCCGACAAACAAAAAGGCTTCAAACTCGTTTCCTTTCCTCGAAATACTATCAATCGAAGCAGTCAAATACGCTTGACTTTGTAAGTCGGTAACGACTTGATTAAGTGTTTTTTGTAATGTTGGAATCTGAAAATGTGTAGTTTCGTAATCTATTTTTTCAATTATATTTTTTTGACTTTCGCTTGTAATAGATAGTTGAAGTGTTAAAGTATCATTGGTCACCGAGCAATCGGGACAAGCGAAAGCCGAAAAGGGTAGAAGGAAAAGGAAAGTGAAGGTTTTCCAAAAACAAATTCCGTCATGCTGAACTTGTTTCAGCATCTCCCAAATATTATAGCACTTAACTTTATAAATATTGGAACTTAAAAGTTTAGGAGATGCTGAAATAAATTCAGCATGACGGAAAGTTATAGTTTTAGACTTTGTGATATTATTTAAGTTATTTTGCAATTTTAAAAGTTAAATCAAAAAATCTGTGAAATCAGCGAAATCTGCGGGACAAAATACAGCAGGAATTTATATTCATATTCCTTTTTGTAAACAAGCGTGTCATTATTGCAATTTTCATTTTTCGACCTCGATGCGATACAAGTCGGAAATGATTGAAGCGATGTTGACAGAAATTGAATTGCAAAAGGATTATTTAGAAAACTTACCATTGCAATCTGTTTACTTTGGTGGCGGAACACCTTCTGTATTAGAAACGTCTGAAATTGAACAATTGCTACAACAAATTGAGCAGTTTCACGACATTTTACCAAATGCAGAAATTACATTGGAAGCAAATCCCGATGATTTGACGATGACGAAATTACAACAACTTTCTGAAACTCGAATCAATCGACTAAGTATTGGTGTGCAATCTTTTTTTGATAAAGATTTGAAATATATGAATCGAGTACATAATTCAAACGAAGCGATTGACTGTATTAAAAATGCACAACGGGTTGGTTTTCAGAATTTAACGATTGATTTGATTTACGGAACGCCAACAATGACAAACAAAGAATGGCGACAAAATTTACAAACAATTTTTGATTTAAATGTGCCACATATTTCTTGTTATTGTTTGACTGTTGAACCGAAAACGGCTCTGGAACATTTTGTGAAAACAGGAAAATCACAACCAGTTGATGAACAACAAGCAGCCGAACAATTTCAAATATTAGTCGAAGAAATGACAAAAAACGGTTATATTCATTACGAAATATCAAATTTTGCAAAACCTGATTTTTTTGCGATTCACAATTCAAATTACTGGAAAGGAAAAAATTATTTAGGAATTGGCCCTTCTGCTCATTCTTTTAATGGTGAAAGCCGTCAATGGAATGTTGCTCACAATCAAAAATATATTAAATCATTAGAGCAAAATCAATTGAGTTTTGAAGTCGAAGTATTATCAAAAAGTGACCAGTTTAATGAATATCTAATGACGGGTTTGCGAACAATTTGGGGCGTAAATTTAGACAAGATGGAAACTTTTGGAACAAATGCAACGCAACATTTTTTAGAAAAATCAAAACCTTATTTGCAACAACAACTCATGATTAAAGAAGATAGAAATTATAAGTTGACTTCTGAAGGTCGGTTTTTATCTGATGGAATTATCAGTGAATTGTTTTTGCTTTTGGACTAAAAAACGTAGAATTTGAGCAACAAAAAAGCAGTTTAATCATATTAAACTGCTTTTCTACTTTTGGAGTTGTACTTACTTTTTTTACCATTCTACACAATAAACGCCATCGTCTTCATGTGTTTCGAATCGAATACTTTGTTCTGCCAGTAGATTTTGCTTTTTTTGAAAATCAGCAAAATTATTGGTGAAGAACCGAATGCCGCCTATGATTTTGTGTCTCGTAGGTGGTTCGAGGACTTCTTCTTGATGGTTGTAGTGAAACTTTTTCAAACTGTTCATTTTTATTTATATTGGAGGTTATAACACCAATATTTTATAAGCTATTGATAGTATTATAAATAATCAAAACTTTCAATTTATTATATTAGTGACAACTAAAATGCCCAAACATTATGCCATTTAAATTAAAAAAAAATATCATCCATAGAGCAAAAGTAAATAGCAAATGATAAATAATTTTATTGCTTTTTTTTAATGTTTTAGAGGTTGTAATTTAGATTGATATGTATAATTATTTTCATAATTCAATAAAGTGTAAATTATTTAAATGCTATTTTGTGTACTTATTAACTCATATTTATTTTGAGTTAATTTATTGTATGGACAAATATTATGTTTTATCCTCTTTGAGAGATGATTTAATACTTACTTTTGTAGAAAATATTTAATCGAAAATAGAAGGGAAGTTGTAACAACTCAAAAAAATAAAGCAGCCTTATGTTGAAAATTGGCGTTTTAGGTGTAGGACATTTAGGAAAGATTCATGTAAAGTGTATCAATTTAGTTCCTGATTTGGAGTTAGTTGGTTTTTTTGATCCAAATGATGCAAATGCAGCACGTATATTAAAGGATTATAAAATTAATCGTTTTGATACCGTTGATGAATTGCTGGAGGCTGTTGATGCTGTTGATATTGTGACACCGACTACAACGCATTTTGAATTAGCAAAACAGGCAATTTCGAAAGGAAAACATGTTTTTATCGAAAAACCAATTACCGAAAAACCAGAACAAGCAAAGGCTTTGTTAGATTTGGTTAAACTGCACAATGTCAAGGTACAAGTTGGTCATGTTGAGCGTTTTAATCCTGCGATGTTAGCATTAGACGAAGAAGATTTAAATCCGATGTTTATAGAAGTTCATCGTTTGGCGACTTTTAATCCGAGAGGAACGGATGTTTCTGTGGTGTTAGATTTGATGATACATGATTTGGATATTATTTTGAATATTGTGAAAAGTCCTGTTAAGACTGTTCATGCGACAGGAGTTGCCGTCGTAAGTCATACTGCAGACTTGAGTAATGCACGGATTGAGTTTGAAAACGGTTGTGTTGCCAATGTTACAGCAAGTCGATTGTCGATGAAACAGATGCGAAAAGTTCGGTTGTTTCAGAACAATGGATATATTAGTTTAGATTTTTTAGACAAAAAAGCAGAGATTATCAGTTTACACGATGTTTCTGAAAAAGAAGCATTAGGCGATATTCCTGTTTTGGAAATTGAAACGGCTAAAGGGCGAAAACTCATAAAAATGAATATGCCTAAGGTCGAACCTGTGAATGCGATTCAGATGGAATTAGCAACATTTACAGCAAGTGTTTTGAATAATAAAACACCAAAAGTTACATTAGAAGATGGTTATAGAGCATTAGATTTAGCGTATCAAATTTCTGAAATTATTGAACAAAAGAATAAAGAATTTGTGGCAAATCAATAGATTGAAAATTGTGACAACTAAAAGAAATATTACATGAAAAAAATATTACTATTAAGTTTATTAGCTTTAGTTTATATACAGTTTAATAGCTGTGAATTGATTGATGAACCTGAAGAAATTCCATCATATGTTCAGATTGATACGATTAAAGTACAAACTCGAAATGCTGATGAAGGTTCAAAATCACATAATATTAAAGATGCTTGGTTATTTGTAAATAATCAATTGGTTGGCCCTTTTGAACTACCGATGAAAGCACCTGTTTTGGAAGAAGGCGAACACTTAGTTGAAGTATTTGCAGGTATTGATGATAATGGAATTATTGCATTACCTGAGGTTTATCCTTTTTATGATCGTTATCGGGCTACTTATACCTTAAAGCGTGGCGAAACAATCACCGTCGAACCAACTGTTTCGTACAATGATGATGTGATATTCGGTTTTGTAGAAGATTTTGAAGCTGGAAGTGTTTTTGGAGAAGATTTAGATGGTAACAATAATAATCAGATAGAACTTACAACTATTGGTAAATTCGAAGGACAACGCTCGGGATTGATTCGTTTAACCGCAGAAAATTCTTTTTTTGAAAAAGGAACACAACCGATTCATCGCTTATACGATGAAAATAATATAACCTCACCTATTTATTTGGAATTAAATTATAAAAATAATGTCCCGTTTGAAATAGGTGTGATTGGTTATGATGATAATGCTTTTGTAGATAAAGTCTATATTACAGGTATGAATGCCTCCGAAGAATGGAATAAAATATACATTAATATGACTGCTGATGTTAGAGAAATGAAAGCGGACAATTATCAAATTGTTATTCGTGCAGCAAAAACAGAAGATGTAGAAGTTGGTGAAATATTTTTAGATAATGTAAAATTGTTGCATTTTTGATATGCTTTTACTTTGTGTAGGTTTATAAGTTTACACAAATTCAAATAAAGAAAAGGAAAGGTCATTTGCTAATTTTGGTAACTTCCTCACAATTAGTTTGATTTTAGAATAGTTATAGTAACTAATTAAAAGTAATAGAAACATTGTGTTGCTTAAAATAATTCTAAAACACAGTATTAGTAAATGAAAAAGGAAAAAGTTGGGTGTGATAATTTCGATGCTTTATCAAAATCATTTTTTGAATGATTTTGATAAAGCTTTCGAATATTACCTAATTTTTAGAGAATACAAAGATGACCAAACAACGTCGAATAGGAATATTTATTTATAGTATAGCCGATTTTTTTACAGCTCTAATCGCTTGGGCTTGCTTTTATTTTTATAGAAAGGTTTATGTTGAAAACTATAATTTCCATGAATCTATTTTTGATGATACTAATTTGATTTCAGGAATTTTATTAATTCCAATCGGCTGGGTAATGTTGTATTCGATACTTGATACGTATACCGACATCTATCGAATGTCTCGCTTGCAAACTATTTTAACCACATTTGTCCATACTTCTATTGGTGCAATCTTTTTGTTTTTTGTATTAATTCAAGATGATATTGTCCCAAACAATGCGACTCGAAATAAGTCCTTATTAGTCCTTTTTCTTTTACACTTTTTTATTACAGTTATTGTTAGAATAATTATAATTACACGAGCTACTTGGCGACTGAAAGCTGGAGAAGTTGGCTTTAATACATTAATTATTGGCGGTAATGAACGTGCATTAGAATTATATAAAGATATCGTAAGTCGTCCCAAAGCGATTGGTTATCACTTCAAAGGCTTTATTGATACTAACGGAAATACCTTAAAAGAAATTGAAAAACATATTCCAAAACTCGGTCAATTAAATAACCTTGAAGCTATTATTAAAGAACACAAAATAGAAGAAGTTATCGTAGCAATAGAAACCTCCGAACATAACCGTTTGAAAGGTATTTTGAATGAGTTATTTGACTATGATGTTTTTATTAAAATCATACCGAATATGTATGATATTATTTTGGGTTCGGTCAAAATGAATCAACTCTATGGAGCTGTTTTGATAGAAGTGCAACCTGAAATTATGCCTCGATGGCAACGAATGGTTAAAAGAGGAATGGATGTTGTCGCTTCGATTTTGGTATTGATAATCTTTTTTCCATTATATTTATACATTGCGATTAGAGTTCGTTTATCATCAAAAGGACCAATATTTTATCAACAAGAACGAATAGGAATAAACGGCAAACCGTTTATGATTTATAAATTTCGTTCGATGTACACCGATGCAGAACAACATGGGCCTCAATTAGCGACCGATAGTGACAATCGTTGTACACCTTGGGGCTTGACGATGCGAAGAAGACGTTTAGATGAGTTGCCACAGTTTTGGAATGTGTTGAAAGGTGAAATGTCATTAGTCGGACCACGACCTGAACGTCAATTTTATATTGACCAAATTGCAGCAAGAGCACCACATTACAAACAATTATTAAAAGTGCGACCTGGAATTACTTCTTGGGGACAAGTCAAGTATGGTTATGCCAGTGATGTTGACGAAATGGTTCAACGGTTAAAATTCGATATTCTTTATATTGAAAATCGCTCGTTGATTTTGGATATAAAAATTTTATTCTATACCGTTGTTGTACTTATTCAAGGTACAGGAAAGTAACTTGTAAGCTATAATTTATTGTAATTAAACAAGTTGTTGTGTAATTCTGTTATTTTTAAGATAGAAAAGTAAAGAATATATCCTTAAATTGAATAGAAACTTCTATAAATTTGACAAGAATTTTCGATTGAAATTATGTATTTTTGTGTGCTTTTTGAAAAAAAGGATACAAATTAGATGGAAACTATTCAGGAAGGAAGGGATTCCTAAAAGATAACAAATGAAAAAAATAGAATTAGATATAGTTGCTTTGTCACATAGTATTACACAATCTCATAATTATGCGGTTGTGTTAGGTGAGCAACATGGTCGCCGAAGATTACCTATTGTGATTGGTGGATTTGAGGCACAAGCGATTGCAGTCGCAATGGAGAGAATGACGCCAAGCCGACCGTTGACACATGATTTGATGCGAAATGCTTTTGAAACTTTTGATATAGATTTGAAAGAAGTGATTATCAGCGATTTGCAAGATGGTATTTTTTATGCAAGATTAGTTTGTTTAAATGGTGGTAAAGAGGTAGAAATCGACTCTCGTACTTCTGATGCTTTGGCAATGGCAGTTCGTTTTGACTGTCCAATTTATACTTATGAATTCATCATGGATGCCGCAGGTGTTATTTTGGAAGAAGGTGAAGAGGAAGAAGAAGAAACTCGCCCAACTCGTAGACGTGAGAAAAAAGGAAACTCGCTTAAAACGTATTCTTTAGAAGATTTGGAAGAAATGTTGGAAGAAGTTATTGGTCGTGAAGATTATGAAAAAGCAGCACGTATTCGTGACGAAATTAATCGCAGGGAATAAAATTGTTAATTGGCGAAAGCCAAAATTCGTAAAATGAAAGCCGCTAAAATATAACTTTTAGCGGCTTTTTATATGTTGTATACTTTTAATCAACGTCTAAAACCAATTCCATCTTTTACTGCTTTTTCTAATAAATTGAAATCACTTACGTCATCGAAAGTAATTAGATTAATTACTTTATCCGTACGTTTATCTGGCGTTAATTGTGCCATTCTTAAGTGTTGCTTTTGAATGGATTGAGCCACAATTTTACGAATTGTACGAGCATTACCAAAATATTTGTGTTTACTTTTTACTAATTTATCAATGTATTTGATAAGGTGAATCTTGGCAGCATCATCCAGTTTCAAATCTTCTGCTTCAATCAGCATTTCTGCAATTTCAAATAATTGTGGTGTATTGTAATCTTCAAAAATAAACTGCTTATCGAAGCGAGAAAGTAAACCAGGGTTCGTTTCTAAGAATTGATCCATTTCTTTCGGGTAACCAGCAACGATAACCATAAAATCACCTCGTTTATCTTCCATTTTTTTCAACAATGTTTCCACCGCTTCTTTACCAAAGGGATCATTACTGTGTGTCAATGAATAAGCTTCATCAATGAACAAACCTCCGCCCATTGCTTCATCAATCATTTTATCTGTTTTGATAGCCGTTTGTCCAGTGTAAGCTGCAACCAAATCTTTTCTATCAACTTCTACCAAATGACCACGTTCTAAGATTCCTAAACCTTTATAAATCTGAACAATCAAACGAGCGATTGTCGTTTTACCAGTTCCAGGATTTCCCTTGAAAACAGTATGTAACGAAAAGGCTTTACGAACATCTTTACCGATTTCACGATAATAACGAGCCAATTTTGCCATCTCTTCAACTTCTTTCTTTACAGAATCCAAACCGATTAAATCGTGTAATTGAATCAAAGCATCTTCCAAAAGTGCTTCATCAATTGGCAATTTCGCCTTTTTATCTAAGCCTTTTGTAAATACTTTTTTAATATCTTTTAACTCAATCGTTGATAATTCATCATTCGTTAATTTGGCAATTCCACCAGCATTTTTCATTAAGCGTAACGCCATGTTTTGCTTGGATTCTTCCATTACACCATTAACTAATCGAGCATTACCAAAGGTTCGAGAACGATTTCTATAAAGTTCAACTACTTTTTTGTTTAAGTATGTACGAGCTTCTTCTGAAAAAACGACATCTCGTTTTTTAGAAGCATAATCAGCAATTTCCATCAATTCATCAGGAACATAATCTGGAAACTGAATAACATTACTTAATCGAGAAGCCAAACCAGGATTTGAGTTTAAGAACACAGACATTTCCGCAGGATAACCAGCACAAACAATCGCTAAATCACCTTTTCCACCAGATAATTCTGTTAATAAAACTTCGATAACTTCCTTTCCGAAATCTTTTCCATCATCACCACGATTCGTCAAAGCATACGCTTCGTCAATAAACAAAACGCCGCCACGAGCTTTTTCAATTGCTTTTTTTACTTTCGGAGCAGTTTGACCGATGTATTCACCGACCAAATCTGCACGACCAACTTCATGCACTTTTCCATGCGATAACAAATCCAAACTCCAGTAAATTCGACCTAACAGATTCGCAACAGTTGTCTTACCAGTTCCAGGATTTCCCATGAAAACGGCATTCAAATTTATCATTTGAGATTCGTCAAAACCTTTATTTTTTCTGATTTTTAAGAATTGTAAATACGTTGCAATATCATTGATTTGCGTCTTAACAGTATCCAAACCAATCAAATCCTCCAACTCTTTTTTCGCTTCCTCAAACGTTGGTTTAGAATCATCTTTCTCCTCAATTTCATGAGCTGCCAAACGATTTTGAGTCAATGAATATTGATATTCGCCATCTTGCTCAAGACTTTTTTCTCCAACTTCAAAAGGAATAACGGCAATCAAGTGATCCATAAAAATCACTTCCAACGTATACTTATCTTTATACCAATATCCGCCACTATCCGAACCATAACCCGAATCCATCGTAATGACTTTTCGTTTGTCCGTAAAGTTGTAGAAATATTGCATGAAGGCTTTGTGTTGCCCAGCATCATTATAAAAGTTGAATTGTAATTCTAAAGGAAAATTATCTGTATAATTTAATAAATTTTCCAATTGCAACTCAATATTGATATATTTTGTATCATTATACCCAAAAGTTTTGAGATAAGTACGATCACTTATCGGCATACCGTTTCTCGGACTTTCAAATAACTTGATTCCTTTGATATTGAAATATGGATTATTGTCATTCGAAACCAGTCCGCCATCAATCACATAGAAAAAAGCTTCCCCAACATAGACATCATTCATATGTACTTGCCAACGATATTTTCCAGCTTTCCACCAACCTGGATCAGGAGTTCCCCAACCTTCACGAACATAAAATACATTCGTATCTTTTCCAATGGTTAGATTCTTTTTAAGTTCACAAAGTTGATTATCATTCTTTGTATTTGTACAAATTAGTTTTACTTCAACATCCCAATCTTTCTCATCAAAAAGTTTATTGTAAAAAGCAAATTCACAGTAAATGTATCGACATTCTCCTTCATCAAATACTTGTCGATACTTCTTTACATTGAAAAAAAGATTTTCTTTCGAACCGAAAATCTTTATTTGTTGGACTTTATAATTGCCACCTATTGCATCATCTTTTTTAGCCATCTAAAAGTTATATTGGTTGGATAATTTTAATGTTTGAGCCGAAGACCAAATGTAAGGATTTTGATGAAGGTTTACTAATCAAAAAGCCAGTTTTTTTAGAAATTATTTTAGTGATTGATGATTCGAAATTAGTGATTGATGATTGTATATAAAGTATCAAAATATTGAAATAAGTTACTGATTATTAATTTTTAATAAATTAATGATTTTTCAATGTTTAAATTATCAATTATCAATTATCAATTATCAATTAACAATTATCAATTAACAATTATCAATTAACAATTAACAATTATCAATTATCAATTATCAATTATCAATTATCAATTATCAATTAACAATTATCAATTATCAATTATCAATTAACAATTATCAATTATCCCCGAGGAATCGGGATTTCGCTTTCGCTCAACAATTAACAATTATCCCCGAGGAATCGGGATTTCGCTTTCGCTCAACAATTAACAATTATCCCCGAGGAATCGGGATTTCGCTTTCGCTCAACAATTATCAATTACTAAAAAACCATTCATCAAGCATTCTGTAATTTGTTGTTCTAAATCAATAGGATTAAAAGAACGATTTCGGCTATACCAAGAATATAACCAACGAAGCGTCGAAAGCGTTGAAAATAAAATGATTTCCGTTTCAATATTTTTAAATAAACCTTCCGATTTTCCTTGTTCAATAATTGCTGTAAATTGATTTTCGTAACTATCACGAAGTGTAATATATTGTTGTTTTTCGTGTTCTTCCAAATGAACCCATTCACCAGCGATTAAAGCAATTGCGTCAGTATATTCAATTGTTAATTTGACATGAAGTGCAATCAATCGCTCCAGTTTTTTTTGAGCATCAAGAGAAGTATTCTGAATCAGTTCCATTTCTTTAGTGAAAATCGTAGCAATTTCCATTAATAAACCACTTAACAACTCTTGCTTAGACTTAATATGATTATAAATACTGGCAGCTTTTATACCGACAGCTTCCGCAATATCTCGCATCGAAGTGGCTTTATAACCTCGCTTTCTGAATAATCTTGCTGCTGCTTTTTTTATTTCTTCTTTTCTTGAAATCATCGTTTTACAAAGGTAGTAGGATTCAGAAACTAATCATAAAAAAGCCTCGTAATTCATGAGTTACGAGGCTTGAAAGATGTTATTTCGTTTATCCAAAAAAGTTATGGAGTGCTTTTTTCAAATACAAGATGTGGCGATTATGCTATATATTTCAATAATCTTTTATTAATTCAACATTTTTACCATTTGATATAAAAGTATTCAAATAAAAAAGCCTTGATAACGCAGGTTATCAAGGCTTAAAATAAAATCAATCTTGGTGTTTAAATCGAAGATTACTTCTTCAATAAATCTCTAATTTCTCCTAATAAAACTTCTTCTTTCGTTGGTGCTGGTGGAGCGGCTGGAGCTGCTTCCTCTTTCTTTTTCATGTTGTTAATGCCTTTTACAACAAGGAACATCACAAAAGCTACAATGATAAAATCAATTGTTGCTGTTAAGAAAGAACCATACATGATTGCACTTTCTGCAACAGTTTCAACACCATCTGCACCTACTTCTGCTTCTTTTAATACATACTTGATTTCGTCCATATTCGGTACATTGAAGATTAAACCGATAATTGGAGAAACAATACCTGTAGTAAATGCACTGATTACTTTTCCGAATGCAGCACCCATTACAAATGCAACGGCAACATCTACTAAGTTGCCTTTCATTGCAAAATCTTTAAATTCTTGGAACATCGCTTTGTTTTAATTTTTAATAATTAGTTATTGATTTGTTTTGATAATATTAAGTATATTGACAATATAATAATACTTTGTTTTGTAATATGTTACAAATATATATAAATATTTAATTATAAATCAATGTTTTATATATTTTAATTTAAACATTATGTCGGATTGTTTCAGTTTGAAATGTAGTTTAGTGACGTTTGTATTAAAAAAATGGTATTAGAACCAAAGAATATTGGTACAAACAACATTTTTGATTTTTTTTTTTCCTAAAAAAGTATTCAATTTGTAGTCAAAAATTATCAATAAAATTTATTGAAATTAAGAAAAAAGCTATGCAAAAAAGATTAATAGAATGTGTTCCGAATTTTAGTGAGGGACAAAATCCTACGATAATCAAAGCGATTACTGATGCAATAGAAGCCGTAGAAGGTGTGAAATTATTGGATGTTGATCCAGGAAAAGCAACAAACAGAACAGTTGTTACTTTTGTTGGTGAACCAGAAGCAGTAATTGAAGGTGCTTATCAAGGTATCAAAAAAGCAGCAGAATTAATTGATATGTCTAAACATTCGGGAGAACATCCGAGAATGGGAGCAACCGATGTCTGTCCATTGATTCCGATTGCTGGTGTGACGATGGAAGAAACCGTAGAATATGCGAAAAAGTTAGCAAAAAGAGTAGGCGAGGAGTTGGCTATTCCAATCTATTTATATGAGAATGCAGCATCAAAACCTGAATGGCGCAACTTAGCGAAAATTCGTGCTGGAGAATACGAAGCTTTGCCAAAAAAGATGACGAAACCAGAATGGAAACCTGATTTTGGTGAGCAAAAATTCAATGCTCAATCTGGTGCAACAGTTATCGGAGCGAGAGATTTCTTGATTGCTTATAATGTAAATTTGAATACAACTTCTGTTCGTCGAGCAAATTCGATCGCATTTGATATTCGTGAAAAAGGAAGAATTAAGCGAAAAGGAAATAAATTAAAAGGAGAAATTATTCGTGATGAAAACGGTAAATCTCTTCGTAAACCAGGAAGCTGTAAAGGTGTAAAAGCAATTGGTTGGTTTATCGAAGAGTATGGCGTTGCACAAATTTCAATGAATATTACTAATACAAATTTAACCTCAGTTCATAAAGCTTTTGAAGAATGTCGAAAATCTGCGAATAAAAGAGGAATGCGAGTAACAGGATCTGAACTGGTCGGAATGGCACCGCTTCAAGTTTTTCTTGATGCAGGTCGTTACTATTTGGAACAACAGAAGCGTTCAGTTGGTATCAGCGAAGATGAATTAATCAAAATCGCTGTAAAATCAATGGGTTTAGATGAACTTACACCATTCGATCCTCGCAAAAAAATCATTGAATATAGTTTAGCCGACTTAAACGATACGCCTTTATTGAATATGAATTTGAAGGCTTTTGCCAATGAAACCGCATCAGAAAGTATGGCTCCGGGAGGCGGTTCGATTGCTGCTTATGTTGCCGCTTTAGGCGTTTCATTAGGAACAATGGTGGCGAATTTGTCATCTCACAAACGAGGTTGGGACAAACGTTGGGAAGAGTTTTCTGATTATGCTGTAAAAGGTCAAGCACTTAAAAGGCAACTTTTAGCAATGGTTGATGAAGATACCAATTCATTCAACGGAATCATTGCCGCAATGCGTTTGCCAAAAAGCACAGACGAAGATAAAGCAGCCAGACAAACAGCAATTCAAGCAGCGACAAAATATGCCACGGAAGTTCCATTCAAAGTAATGGAATTGACTTTAGAGACTTTTGAAATCACAAAAGCAATGGCTGATATTGGAAATGCCAGTTCGGTAACTGATGCTGGTGTTGGTGCGTTGTGTGCAAGAGCAGCAATTCGAGGTGCATTTATGAATGTTCGAGTGAATGCTTCTGGTTTGGATGATAAAGATTTTGTTCAAGATATTGTAGCCAAAGGTCAAGCGATTGAAGCCAAAGCCGCAGCTTTAGAAACAGAAATTATGGAAATCGTGAATAGTAAACTTTAAGTATAAAGTATGAGGTATGAAGTATATGAAAATCTTATACTTTATACCTTATACTTCACATTTATTCAATATCTCGTTCGTCCATCCAATTAATCAACTCTTTGAAAGTCGTTGTTAATTTCTTTTTTTCTGTCGGTTCAGCATCAACACTTTCTAATCTTTTTTCAAAAACTTCCAATTCATCCATTGTTTTTAAATCCTGTAATTCAATCGGTTGTAACGATTTTTTAACAATATTTTCTAATCTAAAATTAAGAATTTGAACATTTTTATTTTTAACAATAGTTTTTAAATCTTCCATCAAATTAGGAATTATTTTATCCGTCAAAATGATAACTTCAAGCCAAGCTGTCAAATCATTTTTGTCAATTTCTAATGCTAATAATTCGGCTGTTACTTCATCATAATTTCCACGAAACTGAATCAATCGACGACTTACAGGAACTTCAATTGTCGTTTTCTCAAAATTGCGACCATCAAACTCCAGTAAATAAACTGATTTAGTATCTTCAATTTCTTTAAAACCCAAAGGAATCAACGAACCAGAATAACGGATTCTATTATTATAATAAACCATTTGTGCTTTATGAATATGACCTAAAGCGACATAGTCAAATAGGTCAGGAAAATCCTTGACACCAATATTATCCAAACTTCCGACATAGATTTTGCTGTCTTTACTGTCCGTTGCCTTTGAGGCAAATAAGTGACCTGTTGCAATAATCGGCACATTTTTATCCTCATACTGTAACATCTTTTCAGCCAATTGATGATAATGTGTTTTGATACCAGCTCGAATGCGTTTTTCTCTATCTTCAAACAATTCACCAGCAACCGAACGACGAATATCCGAATCTCGCAAAAAAGGAACAGCAGCGATAACAGCTTCGACATCACCTTTTTTATTTTTTAATTTTATAATTTCCTCCTCTAACTTTTCCATAGCAGCACCAACAACATGAATATTTTTTGTTCGTAATAATTCACGAGGTGCGTTGAGTGTTGTTGGCGAGTCATGATTTCCACCAATAATTATTGTATGACGACAATGTGTTTTTTCTAATTTAGTTAAGAAATTGTAGTACAACGTCCGAGCATAATTCGGTGGATTCATGGTATCAAATACATCACCAGCGATAATTAAGACATCAACTTGTTCTTTATCAACCAATTGCAAGAGCCAACTTAACGTTTGTTTATTTTCATCCAAACGATTATTATTTAAAAATTTTTGACCTAAATGCCAGTCGGAAGTGTGAAGTATTTTCATTTGGTGGATTCGATATTGATAGAATAAACAATTTGTAGTTATAGAACAAATGTAATTGAAAACTTTCTTACGATTGGTTAAGATGAATGTGTTTTTGTATAATTCTGCATTTTATGTCAGTTTTCGTTTTAAAAATTGAATATTTTTCGGTATTCCAATATGAATTTTGTTATTTAGCTATTTGAATATTATTAATAACCAAAATTATAAAACCAAAATTAATTAGAATTGAGTGTTAATGGAATGCGAACTCAATTTATTCATCCAAAAAATATAAACTAAATATAACTTATGAAAAAACGACTGACCTTATTGTTAGCGACTATTTTAACTCCGTTTTTATTATTGGCACAAGATCCTGCCGCTAAAGGATTAGATGAACGAATTAATGATGCCGTAAAGCCTGTTTCTGATGCAATTGCAGGTTTTGTATTTTATGGTATTCCTTTAGGCGAAGGTATTGAGTTACCGATTGTATTGATTGTTTTGATTGGTGCAGCAACGTATTTCACAATTTATTTTGGTTTTCCAAATATTACTAAATTTAAATTGGCAGTTGATGTTGTTAGAGGAAAGTACGATAGTTTAGCAGGTGATCCGAGTGAGGACGAAAGCGACACTCGCTCAGAAGTTGGAAATTCAGAAATGCATACCGTTGATGGTGACAACCCGGATACGATTCGTGTAGAAGGACATCATGGAGAAGTTACGGCTTTTCAAGCCTTGACGGCAGCACTTTCTGCAACAGTTGGTTTAGGAAATATTGCTGGTGTAGCGATTGCGATTGCAATCGGTGGTGCTGGAGCAACATTTTGGATGATTTTAGCAGGATTTATTGGAATGACTTCTAAGTTTGTAGAATGTACGCTTGGTGTGAAATATCGTGAAATTGGCCCAGACGGAACTGTTTATGGTGGACCAATGTACTATTTGAGTAAAGGTCTTTCTGAAAAAGGCTTAGCTGGATTAGGAAAAGGTTTAGCTATTTTCTACGCTATTATGATGGTTGGCGGCTCACTTGGTGGTGGAAATATGTTTCAAGCAAATCAAGCAGCGGCACAATTTAAGCAAGTCATTGGTTCAGATTCTGCTTGGATAGGAACTGCTTTTGGTGTGGTGATGATGACTTTGGTTGCTATCGTAATCTTAGGTGGAATCAAACGTATTGGTAAAGTAGCAGAACGTATTGTACCGTTTATGGTTGGTGTTTATGTTTTGGGTGCAATCGTCGTTTTGGTATTAAATGTAGGCGTTATTCCGCAAGCATTTGGAGCAATCTTCGAAGGTGCATTTACAGGTGCAGGTATTACAGGTGGAGTTGTTGGTGTATTGATACAGGGATTCCGACGAGCAGCATTCTCGAATGAAGCTGGTGTTGGTTCGGCTTCTGTTGCTCACGCAGCAGTTCGTACAAAATACCCAGCAAGTGAAGGTATTGTGGCTTTATTAGAGCCATTTATTGATACGGTTGTCGTTTGTACAATGTCTGCATTAGTAATTATTATTTTCCAAATCACTGGAGCATTTGAATATGGAGCAGTAACAGGTTCGGCGGTTACAATGGCTGATGGTTCTACATTAGATGGTGTAAATTTGACAGCAGCAGCATTTGATTCTGTGATTCCTGGTTTCTCTTATGTCTTGACAATTGCGGTTATTTTATTCGCATTTTCAACGATGTTGTCTTGGTCTTACTATGGTTTACAGGCATGGAAATATGTATTCGGAAAAGGAAAAGCGGCAGATATGGCTTATAAAATTATGTTCTTAGGATTTATCGTAATTGGTTCAGCAGCAAGTCTTGGAGCAGTTGTAGATTTTTCTGATGCGATGATTTTTGCGATGATTTTCCCGAATATGATTGGTTTAGTGATTCTTGCACCTAAGGTGAAAGAAGAAGTTGTGAAATATGTTGCAGCGATTAAATCTGGAAAATTAGATGCGAAATAATTGAGGATTGTGTTGCTTCGCTGATTGTGTAATCGTTTTTTACGAATATTCGATTAACAATGAGTGAGGAACGAACTCTACAATCACACAATCAATTTATACTTAAAATGTAAGAAACCCTTTGAAGCTAAAATAGTTTCAAAGGGTTTCTTATTTTTGTATTTGAAATCAATCAAGTTCAATAAAAAACACAAAATGCTATGCGAGTTTATTTTGATAATGCAGCAACAACACCAATTCACCCAGAAGTAAAAACAGTGATGAAAAATGCCATTGATGAGTATTATGGTAATCCTTCATCAATTCATAATGAAGGTAGAAGAGTTCGTGCTGCACTTGAACAAGCGAGAAAGACAATTGCCCAATATTTGAATGCTTCAATCGGTGAAATATTTTTTACTTCTGGAGGAACAGAAGCCAATAATATGGCTTTGAAATGTTCTGTTCGAGATTTGGGCGTAGAACGAATTATTACTTCTCCGATTGAACATCATTGTATTTTACACACGGTAGAAGCATTAGAAAAAGAACAAGGAATTGAAGTTGCTTATGTTCAAATATCAGAAAAAGGCTGTTTTGATTTAAATAGTTTGGAGGCATTATTAAAAAATAGTGATAAAAAAACTTTAGTCTCTCTAATGCACGCTAATAATGAAATTGGTACTATTTGCGACATGAATGCAATTTCTGAATTGTGTAAAACAAATAATGCATTTTATCATTCGGATACAGTTCAAACTATCGGACAATTCCCGATTGATGTTCAAGCAACAAATATTGATTTTTTGAGTGGTGCAGCACATAAATTTTATGGCCCAAAAGGTGTTGGATTTATTTATATCAATGGCGATAATACGATAAAACCATTCATTGATGGTGGTGCACAAGAACGCAATATGCGTGGTGGAACTGAAAATGTTTACGGCATTTTAGGAATGGCAAAAGCGATAGAATTATCTTGTGAAACAATGGAAGATAATCAAAATTATTTACGAAAAATAAGAACCTATTTCATCCATCAATTACAAGAAAATTTTGAAGGAATTGAGTTTAATGGCGATTATGAAGGTAATTATTTACCAAAAGTATTAAGTGTCTCGTTTCCACCTTCTCCAAAAAATGAAGTGCTAATGTTTTCATTAGATATTATGGGCGTAAGTTCTTCGGGTGGAAGTGCTTGTAGTTCTGGTGTTGAGTCTCGTTCACACGTTTTAGATGCGATTAATTTTGATGAAGATAGAGTTGCTGTACGCTTTTCATTTTCTACATTTAATACGAAAGAAGAAGTAGATTTTGTTATTGAAAAATTAAAAACGATTATTCCAGAATCTGTAAGTGTTTTGGAAACGGTGTGATGAAATTAGAAAAACTATTCAAAAGTATGTCGATACAAATTATTTTTTGGTTGTTTGACAATTTTTGCCAGTAACGACTGTCTTTAGTTGCCGTCTTTGTTTGAAATTGTTTACGGCAGCTAAAGACAGCCGCTACGTAAAACAATAATTTTTGCTTTTGGCAAAAATTGTCAATGAACCTTATTTTTTAATTAAAACGACACAAAATGAGTGAATTGATAGATTCAAGCAAGAAGCTCTTGAGAAGCTAAAACACTTAGGGCAATTAGGAAGTAAAGATGGAGTAATAACACTATTAATCAAGCATTTATTAGAAATTGCATTGAATAGTGAGTTGGATATTCATATAGAAAAAGAGTCAGATTTATGAAATAAGAAAAATAGTAAGTATTGAAATATAAATAAATGTACGTTATTTGACGCTGGATTTTTTGTCAAGAATAAGGCGAAAAACGGAGTCGAAGCCTCGGGATCAACGAAATTATTGATAAAAAAGGCAAGTCAAGAATGTATAGTTATTTTTATCTCAATACTAAGGTACTTAAATTGTAATTTCGATTCGGTTTCCTTCTGGATCAAGTATAACAGATTCATAATATCCATCACCAGTTGTTCGTGATTCTCCTACGATTTTATAATTGGCTTGACGCAATGTTTCTGTTAAGGAATTGACCTTTTCTTTTGAGCCTACAGAGATTGCAAAGTGAATGATACCAATGTGTTCCTCAATATTTTTATTCTGCTGAATATTTGGTTGGTGCATCAATTCTAATCGGCAACCAGAATCAAAAGAAAGAAAATAAGAATGAAAATTCTTCGTCGGATTATGATAACGTTCATTTGCTTTTGCACCAAAGTACGTTTCATAGAAAGTACGCATTGCTTCGAGATTGTTCACCCAAATTGCTAAATGTTCTATTCTCATAGTTTTAATTTAACATAAAGAAACCTTTCAGACCTGATAGAATACTTTGAACCGCATAAGCTGCCAAAATCAAACCCATGATTTTACTAATTACAATAATTCCGTATTCACCTATTTTTTCAAAAATAACCCTGACACTCAATAATAACATCATCGTCAGCATGACAACGACAAAAACTAAAAAGGTCGTCAATGCTTGTTGTGGAAACGAATACAGATTGTTATCTGTCATTAATACAACTGCCATAATTGCACCTGGTGAAGCTATTGAAGGTATTGCAACGGGAAAATCGTAACGTGTTTATAATCCGTAATTAGATGTTTTTCTGATTCTGGTTTTCCTTCTCCAAAAATCATTGTCAAAGCAAAAAGAAACAGAATCACGTCTCCAGAAATCTGAAAAGCGTGCAAAGAAACATCCATTCCTTCTAAGATAATCTGTCCTACTAATATGAAAAATAATAAAACGCCAAATGCTAAAAAAGAAGCTCGAATACCGATTTTTCGTTTGTGTTCGTTATCAAATTGTTTCGTTGCTTCCAAATAAACTGGTATTGAACCCAAAGAATCAATCACCGCAATTAAGAATAGGAATGTTGTCAGAATTTCATTCATTTTGATAGTGTGTTTTTTCCGTAAGTTGTGAACGATAATCCTTGCGAACCCGAAGTCGAAATCATTACAGCTTCAAAAAGCGGTTCTTTTACATTTTCTGCTTTTTTCTATTCAAACAAAAAATTGCCACCTGTTCCACCTTCTCTATCTTTTTCATTAATCACAATTTCTACAGTTTCCATTGGTAATAAATAAATTGGTTGGTCAAAATAAGTCCGAATCAATTTTCCTTTTGTATTAAAATATTCTGCCTTTGTAATAAAAATAGAATCATTCCGACTTATATTTCTCATGCTTATCGTATTTGTTAAGCTATGTCTTCTATGTTCTGTAATACTGTATATTGCAGAGTAAACTGAAAGGTAAGTTTCACCGATTTGAAGTGAATCCATATTTTCTAAATCAATCATTCGTTTTTTCCAGTTTACAGGATTTGTAGAACTCAATTCCTCTGAAGAATTACATGAAACAATAAGTCCAAAAGCAAAAAATAAATAAAGCATTAATCTCATAAATATATTCATTTTGTTTAGAGTACAATTAAAAAACCATTTTTTATAAATTCAACTCTTTGATAAGCAGTTTAGATTTTAGTAAAAAAAGTAATTCAAAAAGCCCAATTTAAAAACTATGAGCCATTGTAATAAACACATTGAGTAAGTTATTTGTTACTTTGATTTTTTGTAACTACTCAGTATCTATGAAATTCTGCGTCCCGAAACCTCGGGGATTAAACGCACGATGTTATAAATGCTGAGTCGTTACGATTTTTAGCATAGATAACATTTTTATCCACAGTTACAAAGCTTCAATGATATCAACTAAATTTTTATTTTGTTTATTCTTAGTCAAATCCTGCTTTTATAAAGCGTCGAAGCAACGACAAAACCAATAAAATTGTTTATCATTATTATGAATCCATAATAAGTTTTTACCTTTGCTACATGAAAAAACACACACAAATGTTTATGAATAAAATCCTACTTTTTACATTCACAATTTTACTTATAACAAGTTGTTCTAATGATTTTGATTTAACAGAAGACTGGAAAGATATTACAGTAGCTTATGGTTTGTTAGACCAAAGTCAGGCTGTTCAATATATTCGAGTAGAAAAAGCATTTTTAGATCCTACAACAAGTGCAATTACGATAGCACAAATTGCAGACTCTTTATATTATGATAACATTAGGGTTGAACTTCGAGCATTTCGTCCAAACAATCCTGGTGGAAGTATTTTTCCTTTACAGCGTGTAAATGCAGAAGATGAAGGTTTTACTCGTGAAGATGGTATTTTTGCAACATCACCTAATTATTTATACAAATTAGAAGAGCCAATTGATGAAGATTTTACTTACCGTTTAGTGATTACTAAAGGTGATGGAAGTACAATCGAAGCAGAAACTAAAATCTGTGAGGATTTTGAGATTACCTCGCCTTTTTCACTTACTTCACCGCTTGATTTTGATGCCGAAGAAGGAGGTCAATCTTCTATTTTTCGTTGGAATTCAAAAACAAATTCTAAATTCTATAATGTGAAAATGTTGATAGAAATTAGAGAAACAGATATTACGGATCCTAATAGTACAACCAATAGAAAATTGGTTTGGAATATTGTAGATAATGTCAAACCAAATACAACTGGTTTAGTTAGAATAGAACCTTCTGGAATTGAATTTTTTAATTTTTTGGCAAATGAATTGGAGCCAGGATTTACAAGACAATTAGTTGGTGTCGAATTGGTAATTGGTGCAGGTGGAGAAGCATTGTTAGAATATATCGAAACTGGTCAAGTAAATGCTGGCATTACAGGAGCAGATTTAATCCCTACTTATACAAACTTAGATGGAGGTGATGCTTATGGTATTTTCTCTTCTCGTTTTTACAAGACTTTTGGACAATACCAGTCATTTACGACAGAAACATTAGATTCATTATCAGATGGTTATAGAACAAATGACTTAGGATTTTAAGGATTAAAATAATTGTCTTTAGAAATAATTAATACATAAAAGCCGCTTCACAATTTTTGTGAAGCGGCTTTACGATTTTACGGAAGTATAAAAATCAACATTAAAGCGATTAACATCATTATGATTTCTATGAGTTTGAAGGATAAAATAATTTTTGGCGATACTGACGTATCTTTTAATTGTAGTTGAATCATTTGCATAGTGTTTGACCTGTGATTAAAATCATTTAGGCTACATTGTCTTGTTTTTTATGATAACGCTACAATCTTTCTTTACGCTGTTAAGTTGTACTTAATTAAAACTGAATCAAATAGTTGAACGTAAAGAATAACACTAAAATAACCCAAAGTATATCTAAATAATGCCAATACACTTCCAGTAATCGAAGTCGTAATTTCTTTTCGGGATCAGAAAAATATATCAAAACACTTACAGGTTCTTTCATGCGTTTAATTGCATTATATAAGAAAATCCCAAAAAAAGGTAAACCTGCCAAAACGTGAATCAAGTGTAAAATCGCAATTGCATAAATATAGCCAACTCCTGGACCAGAACTCGGTAACAACGATTGATTTACCATATCAATCCATGCTAATGATTGTCCAACAATAAATAAAAAAGTGAGTATCAAGGTGAAAAATAAAAAACGCTTATAAGCATTCGTTTTATCTTTCAAATAAGCTTTTTTTGCTTGTAAAAAGGTGTAGGAACTCGCTAATAAAAAGACGGTGTTTAAGATAAAAGTGAGTGGCAAAGCTATCGGCTCAATATCCATGACAACTCGTTGATAAATATACGAACCCGTCATTCCGACAAATAGCATCGTAACACCTGCTAATAACAAGGTCAAATATATTTTTAATGGATGTAATCTTAAATTTTTATAATCACTTTTTTGGTAAGGATCATATTGTTGATAATCGCTCATATGCTTATTTTTGAAATACCTGAATGTATAAATGATTCAATTTTATTAACAGTAGAGTACAAACCTTGTTTATAATTAATCATTTATTTAGATTTATTTTTAATAAAAATATGGTTCTTTGAAAAATCCCCCGAGTATTCGGGGCAAGCTGGAATAATAAAAATTTAAAATCTATCAAGATTGTTTTTTTGTGTTGATGTGTTGACGTGTTGATGTTATACCAACGTCAACACATCAACACAAAAAACGAATTCAAATAATTCGTATGTTTACATTTATCACTGGGTTTTTCAAAGAACCAAAAATATTAGATTATTTCATTACAAAATTTGGCTCATTTCGAAAATGACTAACATCTTATCCCGAATAGTTGGAACTAATAACAAAGCAACCTAACATCTAAACGCTGTTACTATTTTTTAATAAAGACAATACCTTTACCTTTTTGAAATTTTTATAAAACAACTTTTTGTTGTATTTTTGTATATGATTAAAACCTTTTGTTTTGATTTTTTACTAAAAATAATATAACAATTAAAATTTATTTATATGACACATTGCCAACATTGTGGGTCGAAGTTGCTTAAAAATGCGAAATTTTGCCACAACTGTGGAGAGGCAGTTGTGTTAAAAATGGAAGCTTGTCGTGATTGTAACACCTTAAATCCTGCCAATGCTGTTTATTGTATCGGTTGTGGAGAATCATTGCGTTCTGATTCTAAACAAAAATCAGAACAACAACAGGAACATTCCCACAAAAAACAATCAAAAAAAGAAACTGATGAAAAATTGGATAAAGATGTTTATGTCTATAAACCAATTTATACAATAACACTTACCGAACCTTTGTTGATGCAAGAAGAAATTAAAAATTATTTCTTTAAAGCATTGCGTACAATCGTGCAGACAATTAGCGATGAAAAAAAATACGCTGAATATGTTCAAACATTTTATGATTCAGGTTTTAATTTTTACTTTAGTCAACGTCGCCGACAATTGATATATGACTTACAACTTATTCCACGATTGTATCCAAACGATATTGATTATCAAATAGATGTGTTGGTTGATGATACTTTTGAAGCATTGTTAGATAGATTTATCGCAATGCATACTCGGGAGTTAAATGATTGGCAACCACCAGATGTTACTCGTTGGGAACTGGTTAAAAAAGAAGAGTTGGATGTAGAAAAAATGATTTTTGACTATTTAGATATTGCAGATAATGATGAAAAACATTATCTGAATTTTATTAATGTTCCGTTACCAAAACTTAAAAACGCACACAAATCGTTTTTATTTGCAGAGAAAACAGAGCGTTTACTGGTACTTAGTGACCAAACAATTTTTGGTTCATGTAAAGAAGGTTATGCCATCACCAACAAAGGTCTATATTGGAAAGCTTTTTTTAATAATCCAAATCGTTACTTTTTTGAAGAATTATATGACATTCGCAAAGAACAAGATTGGATAAGCATCAATGGACAATATTTCCATATCAATACAAAGATGAATTTTAAGTTATTAAAATTACTTAAAAAATTACGTTCTGTTTATGGTTCTCCTTCTATGAATTGATTATAAAAATAAACAGATTTTTGAGCTAAGTTCAAAAATCTGTTTTGTGATTCAAATAGTCATCAGGTGAGTATCTTAAACCTTACGAAAAGTCATTTTATAGTCGATTTTCCTACAAAAATTCACCTGATGACTTTTCTTGCGATTGCTATTAGTACATTATTTGTCCTAAACACCAAACTGTGTACAATGATGTTCAAAATGTTTTGCAAACTGACGACTCCATTGTTCTGATGTTAATTTTCCGAAAGATGCACTTTCTTTTCCTTCAAATTTATCACTTCCTTCTCGTGCCATCTTTTCAATATATCCTATCAGTTTTGCTTTTTCTACCTCAAAGTCTTTTTCACCTTCCATCAAAAAAACTGGAGCAGTTCGAGAGTTTTTATCGTAAGGTTTATCTCCGATTACAATCGGTGTCAAAAATTGTTTGAACATAAATCGCATAAAAAAATTATACTTCATTGGAATCTTTCCATACGCAATATCATAAGCGACATTCAAATGTGCTAACATTTGACCTGCGTTCATTTTTCCCCATTGAGGTACGGTATCTGCGGATAATTTATTAATTCGGCTTTTCATCGTTTCGACCGTCGAAACCTCAAATACATTCGGAAAACTCGTTTTGTACATAATTTATATTATTGATGAATAGTTGATTTAAATTACAATATTACAACAAATTGTTTGTTAAATTGTGATTTTACACTTTTTTGCGTTATGTTTATTATTGATTTGGGTACAAATTATAAAATAAATTTGAATTATAATTATTAATTACAATTCAATTAACCAATTAAAACACTACAACATGAAAAATTTTATTACAAAACACGAAGTAAAATGGGCAATTATTTTTACAGTTGCTGCATTATTATGGATGGTAATCGAAAAAATGGCTGGTTGGCATGAACCGCCAGGTATTGAAAATCACGCTACATATACGAATATCTTTTCCATCATTGCGATTGTTATTTTTGTATTTGCATTGAGAGATGTAAAACAAAATCGCTTCGAAGGTAACATGGATTGGAAACAAGGATTTCTATCAGGTTTAGGAATTTCTGTTATTGTAATGTTATTAACGCCACTTTCACAATATTTGACACATTACGTTATTTCACCCGATTATTTTCAAAATGCAATCGATTTAGGAATTGAAAAAGGAGAAGATAAAGAATACATAGAAAGCTTTTTTACCTTAAAAAATTATATGATAATTAGTGCAGTCGGTGCAGTCGTAATGGGTGCAGCTACATCTGCAATTGTTGCCATATTTTTAAAGAGTAAGTAATGATTTATAAAAAGTCATCAGGTGATTTTTTGTTTAAAAATTGTACCTATTCAGCATTTATAGGATACTACGTTTAATCCCCGAGGTTTCGGGACGCAGCAGGTTAAAATCCGATTCTTTAGATATTGTTGAGCTCAAAAAGCTGGTAAAAAAGCTAAAATTCCGATTTTAAAAATAGATTTTCTACTATTCGAGTATTTCTCATCAGAGAACCATCTAAAAAATCAGGTTTTTAACCTGCTGCGTCCCGAAACCTCGGGGATTAAACGCACAATGTTATAAATGCTGAATGGTTAAAAAATTTCAACCATTAATAAATTTAAAATCCACCAACTTGCATACTTACTTTTCCATCAGCTAAGATGACGACTTGTATTGCATCTTTTGTCAAATAAATACCTTTTGGACGCAAATCTCTCAATGTTCCAGAAACGGTTGCGTATTCATTAACTTCTACGCTTTTGAGTTCTTTTTCAATCATTATTTTTGCTTCTGCTATTTGGTCGCCAACTGGAAAAACTAAATTCTCCGCCATCATTTGTTTGATTTTTTTATTAGATAACCATTTTGCTGTTTTTAATAACACATCACGAGTTGCCAATGTATACTCTAAATCTTGGATTTTGATAGTCATATCTGTAGAATCATAGAATGGAACACCTTCCAAATACAATGCACCTTTGACTCTTTTTTTCAAAATACCTTTTTTCAAGCTACCATCAATACCAACCTTAATCACGACTTTATCTGCACCTCCATAAAAGTCTATTTCAGTAATCGTAATGGCTTGATCATCTTGTGTAAAGGTTTGATTAACAAATTGTGCTTGTAAAATATCCCGAATACCATCATAAGTCGCAATAGCACTCAACGCAATATTGAAATCATCAGGAATTGTTTTTACAATTTTTAACGGTTTCAAAACCGTTGCTTTTACATTTTTTTTCGGTTCACCGAAAGTATTACTCACATAAGTCGAAATCCCTAATTCAAATTGAGCTTTTCCATATTTCAATCGTAAAGGTGTTGCATAAACGGTTTTAGGATTAATATATAACCAAGCGTTTGTAGTCGAATCCATCAACATCGGTTCTTGTGCCATCGACCAAGCTTCTGTCCCAATTGCTTTTAAATCTATGGCATCTTTTATCGCTTTATCAATATCCTTAGCGATTAAGTCAACTTGCTCTTTAAGCGGTGCTTCAAGTTGTCCTTCCAACGGAATATCAATCAATCCTCCAACTGAAATATAAGGCTTTTTGTCCCATTTAAATTTTCCAGTCGTTTGCGAATACAACGTCCAGTCAGATTTGATTCGCATATCAATATTGTAAATAATCGTGACCTCAAACTCTGTATCAGCAGATTGTTTTAGTTCTTTCCCTAATACACTTTGACGGACTTGTTTTGCTGCCCAAATTTTGAGTGGAATAATACATTTAACCTTATTATCCATCGTTCCAACGATGATTTTTTTACGTTTTTGAACCTTGACTTTCAAGTCATCTTTCTTGTTATTATCAAAACTCATATCTTCATAAATCACATCTTCATATTCCTTATTAATCATCTTTTCAACATCTTTTAGACTTATCGTAATTGGAATATTGATGTAAGACAATTTCTTTTCGTATGTAGTGTAATTCTCACTAATTTCTGGTTTTTCTGTGTCTAACACTTCTACTTCTTGAGCATTCAAAAGTGTAATCGAAAAAAAAGTGATAAACAGTATTGGTGTGATTTTCATTTATTAATAATTAAGTGATTTTTTTCAATGTTTATAAAAGTAAGACAATAATAATTGGTTCATTGATAATTTTTGCTTTTGGCAAAAATTATTCTTTTACGTAGCGGCTATCTTTAGCTGCCGTAAACAATTTCAAACAAAGACGGTAGCTAAAGATAGCCGTTACTGACAAAATTTTCAAACAACCAAACTTTTTAACGATGGTATTTGGTATAAAGTATTTGATTGAAAACCAACGGAGTACCAAATACCATCGCAACATATCTCATTTTTTTACAATTTTCATAGAAAACCACAAAATTTTTCAGAGAACCGATTTTTATATAGTTTCTAAGTTTTGAAGTCTTGTCCCGAGTCCTTGGGAGCAAAACTTGCGAGTTCAAACTCGCAATACGTAACTCGCAACTATGGTAGTAGCTTCGTCATGTTAGGAAATGGCGAAAATGTTGAAATGATTACCACCATTAAATTATAAACGATTAGCTAAAAAATATTTTGCTGTTACACCAGAACTGGTCGAAAGAATCGGAAAGAGAGATTTTCGCTACAAGAATTTACTTTCTATGATTTTATATCATAATATAGCAATGGTTAATGAAGGTGGATTAACTAAGGAAGATATTGTGTCGCTTCGCTGGTTGAAATGATTGTATGATTGTTTTTTACGTACATTCAATCATTTCAATCACACAATCAGCGAAGCGACACAATTATTTTACGTTTGTAACGCACCCAAATTAAATCGTTCAACAGGTGCATTATTTGCGGCTTCGATTCCCATCGAAATCCATTTTCGAGTATCAACAGGATCAATTATTGCATCTACCCAAAGTCTTGCAGCAGCATAATAAGGTGTCGTTTGCTTATCATAACGTGCCGTGATTTTATCTAATAATTCGTTTTCTGCTTCTGGTGTAATCTCTTCGCCTTTTGCTTTTTTTGAAGCGGTTTGTATTTGTAATAAAACTTTTGCAGCTTGTTTTCCGCCCATCACTGCGATTTTTGCAGTTGGCCAAGCGACAATCAACCTCGGATCATAAGCCTTTCCACACATTGCATAGTTTCCAGCTCCGTAAGAATTACCCATGACAATACTAAATTTTGGAACGGTAGAGTTAGAAACAGCGTTCACCATTTTTGCACCATCTTTGATAATTCCGCCATGTTCGGAGCGAGTTCCGACCATAAATCCAGTAACATCATGTAAAAATACCAACGGAATTTTCTTTTGATTACAAATCATAATAAAGCGAGAAGCTTTATCTGCCGAATCAGAATAAATTACGCCACCAAATTGTAATTCCCCTTTCTTATTCTTCACGACCTGACGATTATTCGCAATGATGCCAACTGCCCAACCATCAATTCGTGCGTAAGCACAAATCATCGTTTTGCCATAACCTTCTTTATATTGTACAACGTCTGAATCATCTACCAAACGCTTAATAACTTCTAAACTATCATAAGGTTTTGAAGACATTCTCGGAAAAATACCATAAATATCTTTCGGATTGAGTTTTGGTTTTTTCGGTTTTGCTCTATCAAAACCTGCTTTATCAAAGTGACCAACTTTATCCATTAGTTTTCTAATCGTGTCCAGACAAGTTTTCTCATTAGGCATTTTGTAATCTGTTACGCCAGATATTTCAGATTGTGTTGTTGCTCCACCAAGCGTTTCTTTATCGACAGATTCACCAATTGCGGCTTTCACCAAATAAGGACCAGCCAAAAAGATAGAACCCGTTTTATCCACAATCAATGCTTCATCAGACATAATCGGCAAATATGCTCCTCCAGCGACACAACTTCCCATGATTGCTGCGATTTGAACAATTCCCATGGATGACATTTTCGCATTGTTGCGAAACATTCTACCAAAATGTTCTTTGTCAGGAAAAATCTCATCTTGCATCGGTAAATAAACACCAGCACTATCTACCAAATAGATAATTGGCAAACGGTTTTCCATCGCAATTTCTTGAGCTCGAAGGTTTTTCTTAGCCGTTATCGGAAACCAAGCACCAGCTTTTACAGTTGCATCATTTGCCACAACCATACACTGACGACCGGCGACATAACCAATAACAACAACAACACCTCCAGCAGGGCAACCTCCATGTTCTTCATACATTTCATGACCAGCAAATCCACCGATTTCAATACTTTCCGTATTATCATCTAAGAGGTAATCTACTCGTTCACGAGCCGTTAATTTTCCTTTTTTGTGTTGTTTATCTATTCGTTTTTGTCCACCTCCAAGTGCTGTTTTATTCATTCGATGTCGAAGTTGAGCGACAGCTAATTGCATCGAATCTTCATTTTTATTAAAATCTAAATCCATTTGTATCGTTTAATTATTAGTGTCTTTGTTAAAAATTCATGTTTTGCTGATATTAAATTTAAAAATGAAGATATTATGTTTTGCCTTGCAAAACAATCATCTCATATAAATTCTTTTGGTTGTTTGACAATTGTTGCCAGTAGCGGCTGTCTTTAGCTGCCGTCTTTGTTTGAAATTGTTTACGGCAGCTAAAGACAGCCGCTACGTAAAACAATAATTTTTGCTTTTGGCAAAAATTGTCAATGAACCATTCTTTTTTACCAATTATTAGAAAATCTGTGTAAAAAAAGCATTTTGCGAAGCAAAATTTAGCAATTGTGATTTTTATTTTACGTTTCAGCGAAACGTAAATAAAAATGTATATAAAATGATTCGTATTGATTGTACGTTATTTACTTAATTCGAGTTGCGTGTTATTCCGAGGACTCGGAACGAGTTCAAATAACACTCGAATTAGCCTTATTTTCATTTTAAATCATGATTTATTCGAGAATCAACTCGTATCACAAAACTCATAACCACAACTTGAACTACTTATTAAAGTCGTAAATTACAAAATTTGTTTAGGCTACTCAATTTCTATTTCATAATTACGTTAAATATAACTGGCATTATTTTTCGATATAGTTAAATATCTAAATTTTAGAACAAATAACATATTGTATTTTTTTAAATATCTAATTTTTTGATAACTTTATATTTAAGTTGAATTGCCAAAACACCAATTGTATCAAAACCTAAAAAATTAATGAGTGAAATGAAACCAAACACTTATATATTTCTCTTTTTATTTTTACTAATATCAGTTCAAGCATTCACACAAGATGCTGAATTAGCACAGTTTTATAATGCTCCAACGATGTTTAATGCCGCAGAGATTGGGCATCGAACTTCTGGTGGTAAATTTAGAATTAATGGTGTACATCGCAATCTTGGCGAAGGTTTCAAAACAACAAATTTAGCCTTTGACCAGACTATTGATTGGCAAGATAGAAGTCATATGGGAATCGGTGCTGCATTTATACATGATGAAAATGGTAACGGTGCGTTTCAAACAATGACGTTTTTGGCAGGTGTTGGTATTCATATGAGTTTAGATAGAAAAGAAGAACATTTTTTATCTATTGGAACTCAATTTGGTATGGTTAATAATCAATTAAGAACCGAAAAGTTAATTTTTGAAACCAATATTTTAGGTGGTGAAAGTGAAAGTTTTATGAATGACAATTTGTTTAATACTGATAGTCGAATTGGTTTTTTGTATACTTATTTTCCGAATGAAAAATCTCAATTAAAAGTCGGATTAAGTGCTAATCATTTTGTTAGTTTTTCGGATCAATTTATCTCAGGTTTTAGTACAACTTACACACAGTTTAGTGCTTCTTTTGATTATAATCGAAGTTTTAGAGATAATAAATGGATGATTAATCCACATTTATTATTTTTAAATCAAGGTACATTCCGTCAGGCATTAGTAGGAATTATTACAACCTTGAATTTTGAAAATCAAAAGGGGCTTTCATTTGGAGCGAGTTATAAAACGTCAGATTTATCTACCTTTAGTCGTATGAACTCAAGAGATGCGTTAATTGCGATTTTAGGTATTCGTCTTGAAGCTGGAAGCCGTATTTATGCCAGTCATAGTTTCAATATTTCGCCATTAAATAATTTTAATAATGCAACTGGAAACTTTGAGTTAGGCGTACAGTGGATTATAAACTCTGCTAAGAATAGACGTGTCGTGAGTCCTGATATATTGAGAAACCAAGGAAATTAAAATTAATTGAAAAATCCCTCGAAAATCGGGACAGGTTGTGGAAATTCAAAAAAACGGTTGACGGTCGTTCACTTGACGGCAAAAAAAATCTTAGAAAACTCTATCTCTACGGAATTTTTACAAAGAACCATTATTATTTTTGAGCTTTAGACAAATAGATATTAGACATTAGATTATTTTTTCAATGTATTTTAATTTGATAATCAATGATTTAATAAATTATATGTTATAATTATGATAATCAATTTTTTAAAATCTAAAATCTAAAATCTAAAATCTAAAATCTAAAATCTAAAATCTAAAATCTAAAATCTAAAATCTAAAATCTAAAATCTCTATTTAAATAAGTTCTTCGCCAACGTACAAAGCCAACTATTGCGACAAGCACAAAAATAATATTTAATAAAGCAAATAAATAACCACCTCGACTTCCGTACAAATAAATATAAACGGAATCAATCACAATCCAATATAACCAGTTTTCCAATATTTTTTGTGTCACCAAATAGGTTGTAAATAGTGCAAAAATGGTCGTAAATGCATCCAAATAGGTTGCTGCTGCTGGCGTATATTTATCAAAGAAATAACCAATGATAAATGTCAATCCTAAACCAATTAGAATATACATTCCATGTTGTTGAATTGGTAAGGTTTTGATTTTTGATTCTTGTTGGTTTTCAATTTTTTTACTCCATTGTACCCAACCATAGACACCAACAAAGACGTAGTATAACTGCAATATTGCGTCAATGTATAAATCGTAAAAATCAAAAGCCGCATACGACCAAAGTGCAGCACTAACAATACCAAAAGACCAACACCAAACATTTTCTCGTGCAGCTAAAATGACGTAGATAATGCCTGTAATTACGGCTGTTGTTTCTATCCAGTGTAAATTATTATAGGCTTCCTGAATGATATTAAAATAGTTATCCATTTGTTTGAGTATGATTAAAAATATAAATGCAATGTTACAAAAGGTTTAATTATTTTTAATCAATTCACACAATGAGATTGTTGTTTGACTGTTAAATATTGTTTCTTGACGTAATGTAACTTGGTGTTTGGTTGCAGTATTTGTAAATTTAACAGGCTAATTTTAATAAAAAAATAAGGATATGAAACAACGATTACTCTTAATAATACTTTTAGGAATAAGTGTAAGTGCTTATTCGCTTGACATCAATTTTACAACTAATACCTTCAAAGGGAAAGAAAAAAATTATGTAGAATTTTATATGCAAGTCGTAGGCAATACGGTTCATTTTAAAACGATTGATTCCACAAAAATGCAAGGTGGAGTAGAAGTAACACTACTTTTTAAGCAAGGAGATAAAATTATTAATTTTGATAAATACACGCTAAATAGTCCGACTTTTGACCAGTTTAATTTAAAAACACTCAATTTTATAGATGTAAAACGTTATCCTTTAGATAATGGCAAATATGATTTAGAAATCAAGGTCAAGGATATTAATAAGGAAGATAATGTATTTTCAACTTCACATAAATTAGCCATTAATTATTCTAAAGAAGCATTAGAACTATCTGATATTCAGCTGATTGATTATTATAAATCGTCAACTGAAAATAATCCAAGTGTGAAAAATGGATTTTATTTAGAACAGCATACTTCTGATTTTTATGATGTTTTTTATAAAAAAATTAATCTTTATGCAGAAATTTATAACTCAGATAAGTTTTTTGATGATGATTTTGTAATTAAATATTATGTCGATAAAGTTGGTGATAATGCTGGTGAACCGATTTTGATGCGTTATAAAAAAATGTCTCCAAAATCTGTTAATGCAATGATTTTAACTTTAAATATTGCAGACTTACCAACTGGAGATTACCATTTGCATTTAGAAATTCGGAATCGTCAAAACGAATTTGTGAAAGGTCGTTCAATTTTGATTAAAAGAGCAAACCCATACATAAACATCAAAATGGATGACTACAAACAAACGGCATTTATCGGTTCATTTGTAGAAAATATGCAAAATAAACAATTGGATTATTGCTTAAAAGCGATTTCAATGCAAATTCATCAAGGATTTACTCGTGAGTTGAATGAGTTGGTGAGAAGTCAAGATGTGATGACTAAAAGACGAATGTTGTACACTTATTGGCTTACCAAAGATCATAATACGCCAGAATTAACTTTTTATAATTATATGAAAATCGTTGATGAGGCAAATCGAAAATTTGCGAGTACACTTGGGCACGGATTTCAATCCGATCGAGGTTATGTATTTTTGAAATATGGCGAACCGAACGAAATCTTGTCCGAATCAGGTGATCCAAATGCTCCGCCTTATCAAGTTTGGCGATACAATTCATTGGGTAATCAGCAAGAAGTGAAGTTTGTTTTTTATGATCCGGATTTAGCTGGAAATAACTATATTTTATTGCATTCTACTAAACGTGGCGAATTAAATAATCCAAATTGGAAACGGGATTTGTATAAAAATAATCCTCAAAAATCTGGAAATTTTATAGATAATACCGAACCGCTTGACCAATATGGTAAAACAATTGACACTAATTTTAGTGATGATAATTAAGATTCACGTAGAACGGACATTCCGCCGCATCAAAAATTGCTCACGCAGATTTTCGCAGATTCCAACGCAGATTTTATATAATTTACTTTGTAAATTGTAGTTTTATTGATAAGTCAATAAAATTATCAGCGAAAATCTGTGATAATCTGCGTGAGTATAATATTTCAACTTGTTGAAATGCTTTCTGATGTGTTTGCCCTTACGTTTAATTGCGACATTTGCTTATTTTTTTGTTTTTTTGCAAAAGTCAGCTACGTATTTCTTAGTTAATCACGAATCATCAAAAAAATGATAGGTTATTTTAAATCAGCATTGAGTGAAGTTTGGCAAGATAAACGAACGCTTTGGGTACGTTTGTATTTACCATTATTATTGTTCGCAGGATTGTTACTATTAGTGTCGCTTTCGCTGAATGAAGTGGGTGGAAGCACTAATTTGGGTGGAGAAGACGGAGAAGATGGACAAGCATCAGAAAGCCCAAAATCGACAGTTGGAATCGTAACTAATGATAATGGCGATAGCTTAGTGATACAGATGAAAGTTATTGAATCAGTTGATTATCAGATGATTAATGACATCGAAACCGTTCAGGAAATGATGACTAATGGTGATTTAGATTTAGCTGTTGTGATAGATGAGTTTTTTGATGATGCGATTCAGACGGGAAATTCGGGCGAAGTTTTATTGTATCATAATGGTTATGATGATGCCTTAAAAGATGGTATTAAAAATAATATTGATTGGTACGAAAGACGAATCCTAAACCAACGATTAGCAAGTTCTGGCTTCGATGAGAGCTATATTGATCCTGTGAATATAAGTGAGGTTGATTCAGATACTTTTACCAGTCTTAACGAAGATAATGCCTCAAGTGATAGCGAAGATAATGCAACTGTTTTTAATGAAATTGGTGGTGTTTTTATCTTATTATTTTTCTACTTTGCTTGGTTAGGCGGCATTTATCCTGCGTTGACCTTATTTACAACGGATAGACTTTCGTCAATAGTAACTGATGAACCACAGAAAGTCTTGTTAGGTAGAACTTTAGCTGTTGCTTTCTTTGGTTTATTACATGCTTTATTATTTTTAGGGTTAATATTTCTGATTTTTCGTCCATATCAGCCTTCTGGCAACTTGTATGCAGCGATGATAAAAACTGCATTACGAGCAGATTCTCTTCCTTTTATTATATTAAGTTTAGTACCAATAGCTGCTTTATTTGCGACCTTCAAAAGTTGGTCAGTAACAAAACAAGGGACATTTAAAGAAGCTCAAAATCGGTTACAACCATTAAAAATATCAGTTGGTTTATTTATCCTTATCGGAATTACGGCAGGATTTGGGACAAGTTTAGCCGTTTATTTGATTCCAGTTGTTAATATTGGTACGTTAAGTCGGTTATTATTACAAAATAATTTGAATTGGCTATATTTAGTAATTGCTTTTGTATCGTGTTTTAGCTTTGCATATTGGTGCAATCAGTTTGCACTCAAAGAATTTTTAAAACGAGTAAAAACACCAGTTGATGATTCGTTATTCACAAATCAAGTTACATCAACAAATTTAGAAAACGATGAAGAAATAGAGTAGAAGTAGTTCAAAAAAATTAAAGAAACCTATTTTTGACAGGGTTTATAAGATAATACAAGATGAAAATAATTTAATAATCCTGTTTTATCCTGTGGATTCTGTCAAAATATAGAAATCTAAATACGACGACCACTTAATAATTTGATTAACCTACGACGAATACCTAAACGATATGATTTAGCATAAAATCCACTTGATTGATGGATTCCGTTTAGAACAAGATAAAAATTAGGTACTTTATATTCTTCCAAAAATGTCCCAATGTGTTTTACAAACCTTGCTCTTGATTTGTGTGCTTGAATCATAAACAAATTAAGATTCGTTTCGTGCATCAATGCGACTGACTCGATATGAACGGCAGTCGGAGGTGTGTCAATGATAATAATATCATAGTATTGTTTCATATCACGGACAAATTGAGTAACAGTTGGCGAAAAGACTAATTCTTCAGGAATTTCGTTTAAATCTCCACCCATTAGAATATCTAAATTGTCAATACCTGTGGCGGTTATAGCATCTTCAATACTCATTTTATCCCTAATCACATCTGTCACTCCTTGAGTATTTTCAAGATTAAAATTACGATGTAATTTAGGTTTTCGATTATCTAAATCTATCAATAATACTTTTTTATCAAAATAAGCCATTGCACGACCTAAACCTGCAGCGACAAAGGTTCTACCTTCATTTGGCATAATCGAACTGATTAATATTGTCCATGATTCGATAGGTTGATCACCAGCCTTTTCTTTTTGTAAAATATTGATATTTGTATATAAATTAAGATAAGGTTCTACTTCATCAATATGTTTATCCGCAATTTCACTAATAGAGGATAAAATAGGTTGATTCGTGTAATCCTTTAGTTCTTCCTTCGTTTCGATTTTATTCGTAAAGTAATGCCAAATATAAATCACAACTAAACCTAATAATAAGGCTACGAAGATAAATAAACCATAAATCAATGGTATGTTTGGTGAACTTGGTTGAGTGGGAATTTTTGCATGATCAATGATTCTGTGAAAAACCAAACTTGACGATTGAGCGATAGCTAATTCGGTTCTTTTCTCTGTCAAATACTGAAAAGTTTGGGCAGCTAAAGCAACATCTCTTTCTAATTCGGCAATTTTTCGTTGTTTGTCAGGATAACGTTTTAATCGAGCATTGACTTCATCAATATTTTTTTGTATTTCTTGTTTTTGCTGTACAATATTTTGTAGCTTTTTCTGAATCGATTCTACTAAGAAACGACGCAAGTTACCGATTTTAGTTTGAATATTTTGAACTTCAGAACTTGTTGGTGTATAGGTCTGTAATAAGTCATTACGTTGTAACTCAAATCCTTTTAACTTAATAAAGCCATCTTCAAAAACCTTGTCATTAATCGTTTTGAAGTTGGGTGAAAACGATGCAACATCATTTTGCGAAAGCAAAAAATCATAAATATTATTAAGTTCGACTGTTTGAAGTTCGAAGTCAACTAAACGCAAATCTAAAGCCGTTAATTCCTTTAGTGTTGCGTCTGTTTCTTGATTCATATTGACCAAGTTCTCACTTTCCTTATATATTGTCAGTTTTCCTTCTGCGTCTTTTAGTTTTGTTTCTACATCATTGATTTCTTTATCAATAAAATCAATTGTATTAGTCGTTTGATTACTTTTTAAATTTTTGGCTTGTTGAATATATGTTTCCACAAAAGTATTACAAAACTTAGCTGCTTTCTCCGGTACTTCATGCTTGAAATATACCTTTACAATGGTAATTTCTTTATCAATCGGTTTAATAAATAGATTGGAACTATTGATGGATTGAACTAAATAATCTAAGTTATGTAACTCAAAGGCAAATATATCTCCTTTCTTAATCGCTACTTTTTCTTTTGACCAAAATTTTTCACTTTTACGTAAAGTGATTTTAAAATTATCATTCAAATAAGGTTGATTAAATTTTACCTTACTATTTGATTTATTCTTTGCACCGATAAGTTCAAAGGTTTCATTTCCGATATAATTTAAATTGAATTTTTCATTGTAAGCGGATTTTTTGAAAACTTTAAAATCTATGGTAAACGGACTGTCTTTATAGACTTCTCGTGTGGTTACTTTTCCGACTCGATAATAACTGGCAAAAAAATCTAATTTTTTAAACGTTTCTTCTTTTATTGTACGAGTTTTGAGAAGCTCAACTTCGGTAAGAAAAGCACTTGCAAGACTTTGTTTTGGGCCACCTTCTTCATTGAATAAAAAGAAACTCCCAACACCATAATCACGATTATCAATTTTTACTACAGCATCAGTTTGATAAATAGGAACAGAATAATTCACAACTCGTCGAGCGACAAATACAGCAATAACAAGAATTACGAGCATGATAGGAAATCCTTTAATAACAGGTACAACCAATGTTCTAAATTCTTTGTTTAAGTTCATTATTATTGATTTAGGCGTGTTTTTTGGTTAAACTTATTGGAAAAATACAGAAAAAATTACAGCAACACTTGTTAAAATTCCTGCAACTGGTGTTAATTTTTCTAATGTATTATCTACTTTTTTCATCTTAGATGGTGGAATATAGATAATGTCATCAGGTGTTAATACATAGTTATTTTCTGAAAGACTGGCAAAGTTAGTTAAATCCACAATAACTTCTTGCATTTCGCCATTCACAGTTTTGCGTACAATATGCACTTCATCCGCTTTTGCATATTTTGTCAATCCTTCCGCTTTTCCAAGTAATTCTATAAGTGTAATAGTTTCATTGTCGATTTGATAACGACCTGGAATACTAATTTCACCGATGAGTGTTACAAAATGACTCAAGATTCGGACATTAACAATCGGATCTTTAATACCATTTCGTTCGTAGAGATTTTCTAAAAAATAATTAGCCTCTTTAAGGTTATAACCATCTAACTTTACTCTTCCGATTCTTGGCAAATTCACCTCACCAGTTTTGTCTACGATTAACCATCTTCCTGTTGCTTCATTTGAAGAAAAAGGACTATTGATAGAACCAACGCTTAAATCTTCATGTCCCCAAATACTTACAGTAACTTTATCGCCAACTCGAATGATTGGTTCAACTGATGCATTATTTTGAAAAGTATCAACATTTTGACCAATTTTGTGCTGAAAAAGTGGGTCATAAGTTTCACAACTGACTAAAAAAGCAAAAGATATAAGTAAAAAACAATATTTGATTATTTGTCCCAAAAACGTTTATTTTTTTTACAAAATACTATAAAACGCTAAATACGTCAAAACTTTTGATATTCGCTAATTTTATGATTTGATATTATTGAATAAGCTGTCACTATTTAAAAAAATTGACCTTAATTTTATTATAATAACAATACAAGTTACAAGTTACATACCTCCATTTTGTTGTATCGTAATAATTAAATAACTACCTATCAACAACATTAACGATAAATCATCTTCTGGCAAATTTGCTTTAGTAAAAGAAACGGATAATCGCCGTTTATCAAGAGTTACTAGTGATTTAAAATTAAAAACTGGTTCATCATCATAAAACCAACTATAATGAGATTTCCAGTTACTTTCCTTTTTGAATTCATATGTATTCCCAGATGGAAAGCGAATCGGTTCTTTAGGCTTTGTATATTGCATAGGAGCTTCGATAATGTTGCGTTTTACATCTTTTCTTCTAACTGTTAACTCTGGATTAAAAACACCTGATAATTTTATTGTCCAAGTACCAGAAGCTGTAATACAAGTCGCTTTTTTACTCCAAATACTTGGAAACTTTATCGTAGCAATAAGTTCATCATCAAAGACTAATTTAAAATTACGATTCCAATTATCCTTTGCAAACCAAGTCAATTCAATAAACTCAAATTCTTTTAAATCAACCATTTTTTAACTTTTTCTAATTGTTTAATACGTATAAATTAAAGGTTCTTTGAAAAAATCCAGTGATAAACCTAAATATACGAATAATTTGAATTCGTTTTTTGTGTTGCCTGCCCCGAAACCTCGGCGGTTGACGTTGGTATAACATCAACCGTCGAGGTTTCGGGGCAAGCAACATCAACACGTCAATACTAATAAAGTTATTTGGCATATTTTTACGTCATTTAAAAATGAATTAGTAGTCAAAGTACAAATAATAATCTACTTTTCATATATTAGACTTTCATAACACCTAAATTCGATTTTCATTAAAAAATAAGAATGAATAAAAGACCTTTCTATATATTATTTTTTTTAGTTCTATTAACTAACGAACTGTTGGCTCAAACACCAAAATTGCGGCATTTTGAAGTCGAAGATGGTTTGCCCAGTGCAACGGTTTATCATGCGTTTCAAGATTCAAGGGATTTTCTTTGGTTAAGCACTGAAGCAGGTTTGGCGAGATTTGACGGAACAGAATTTCGTAGTTATAGCATGGATGAAGGCTTACCTGACAATGAAATTTTTGGAGTGTTTGAAGATTCTAAAAAGCGAGTTTGGTTTCGAGCATATAACGGACATTTTGGTTATATCAAAGGCAATGATATTTTTAATGCCGACGAAATTCCCGAACTCAAAGCACTCGAAACACCACATTGGGTCATGCAAATTTTTGAAGATTCTGACAAAAAATTATATTTTTCTCAACATCGTGATGGTTTAGCAATTTTAGATGACGATAAAGTAACACATATCGAACAAGCTGATTTTATCAATGCTTTGCCTTATGATAGTTTAGAAAGTCCGATTATAATTTTGGGTTGTTTTGAAGCCGAAAATGGACAAGTTCATGTATTATCGAATGTTGCTGAATTTATTATTAATAATGATAAAATAAGTTTCTTGCGATTTTTTGAAATGACTTTTTCTGAAATCGTTCCGATTAGTGCTATTCATGTCATTGCGAAAGCAAGTAAAACAAACGAATTGTACTTGATTGATTATCAATGGAATGAACCTTCTGAACCAATTAAAATACTGTCAAATGAAGACTTAAAACTGGATTCTGATATTTTGATTCTGGGCGAAAGTGAGTTAGGAGGCGTTTGGTTAGGAACATTAGGAGAAGGTTTATATTTGTTAGATAATTTGGAGTCGGATCCTCAAATCGTAGAAAATTATTTAGAAAATCAATCGGTTTCGTGCGTGACAAGAGACAAAGAAGGCAACCTTTGGATGACAACTTTGGGAAATGGCGTTTATATGTTGTCGGACAATAAAGTTTTGACTTATAACGTAGATTATGGTTTATCTGATGATGAATTATTTGCTGTAACAGGCAATGCAGAAGGCGATATTTTTGTAGGAACACAATCTGGAATAGTCAATTATTTACGTCCAAATGGTTCGATTCAAATATTAGAAACAGGATTAGATACAAGGCGTTATAATCGAATTCAAGCATTAGAATTAGACGCAAAAGATAACCTTTGGGTAGGTTCAGATGCTGGTTTGGTGACCTTTGGTATTGATAAGAATTTTGATTTGCAGAACGTAAAAGCAATTTCTATCAATGACGAGCAAGAAGTCTTTGTCGGAACATCAAGTGGCTTGTTTTTGATAGATAAAGAATTGGAAACAAATCAATTATGGAATAAACGAGTGAATGCTATTGCACCGATAAAAAACAAAAAAGCATGGCTTGGAAGTAATACAGGTTTGTATTTTTTTGATGGAAAAACGGTCAACACGATTACAGGAAATCCATTGTATCGTTATCGTATTAATGATTTGATAACGACTGACGACGGAACACTTTGTATTTGTACAGCAGGAAATGGTGTGATTTTTAAAAACGGCAATAATGTTACTCAAATCACTAAGAAAAATGGTTTGGCAAGTAGCGTTTGTTCCGATATTTTTCAAGCGAATGATGGCACAATTTGGATGGCTTCAAATGGTGGCGTAAGTAAGTTTAGACTTGAAAATGGAAAACCTCGTGGCATATTTTCTTACACAGAAGCCGAATATTTGTCCTCAAATGAAGTCCGTGGAATTTTTGTGCGAAGCGATACGGTTTGGGCGGCGACTTCCGCAGGTTTATCTTATATTGAAAGTGTGAATAAAGCAGAACGAGAAACTTTTGCACCGACATTTTATATTACAAATGTTCAGGTTCGTGAACGAGATACAATGTTAATGCACGAATATGATTTAAGTTATTATCAGAATGATATTCGAGTAGAATATACAGGTATTTCTTTCAAAAGTGGTTCGCAAGTTCGTTACCGTTATCAGCTCAAAGGTTTGAGTAATGATTGGGTGGAAACGAATAGTAAATTTGCACATTTTCCGTTTTTACAACCTGGTAGTTATACGTTTCGGATTCAAGCGATTAGCATTGACGGAAAGGAAAGTACGGAGCGAGAAATCAAGTTTATTATTCATTCACCTTGGTGGAAAACTCGTTGGTTCATTATTTCTACCACTTTATTATTATTAAGTTTAGGAAGTTGGTTTTTGTATTATAATATTAAAAATAGAGAAGATAAGATTCGGTTGAAACGACAAATTTCGGAGTCGGAAGGAATGGCTTTACGAGCTCAAATGAATCCACATTTTATATTTAATGCCTTGAACTCGATTCAGCATTTTATTACGATGGAAGATGAAGAATCTGCGAATTACTACTTGTCACAATTTGCAAAATTGATTCGTCGAGTTTTAGAAAATTCTAAAACAAATTTGATTAGTTTAGAGGACGAAATCACGACTTTAACGTTATATTTAAACTTAGAAGCATTACGATTTGAAGGTAAGTTTCAATATAAAATCAATGTCGCACAAGATGTTGATGCTTATGATGTGGAGTTACCATCAATGATTATTCAGCCGTTTGCCGAAAATGCGATTTGGCACGGTTTGATGCCAAAAAATGATGGAACACCGACTTTGACAATTAATTTCAAACGAGATGATAAAAATTTAATTTGTGAAGTTGTCGATAATGGAGTTGGACGTGAAGCGGCTTCAAAAGTAAGTAAAAAGAATCTTTCAGAACACAAATCAACTGGTATTTCAAATACGATCAAACGCTTAGATTTGATGAGTAAACGAGAAAACAAAAAAGCATTGGTGGAGTTTGTAGATTTAAAAGAAGGCGATAAAGCAACGGGAACGAAAGTCATTGTTCGTATTCCGTTTTTAGAATTTGAAGAATGAAAATAAATGTTCAAATGTTTAATTGTTTGAATGTTCGAGTGTTTTTACCAACATTTGAACATTTAAACAATCGAACACTCAAACAAAAAAATGATTTCAGTATATAAAGATTTTGATGATGTGCCGAAAGGTTTGGAAGATGGAGATTTGACGGAAGCGAAGAAGCGGTTGCGTGAGATTTATCATGGGAAATGTGCATATACGGAACAAAAAATAACGGAAGAAGAAACGTATATTTTACGTTATCGACCTGTAAGTGAATATCCTTGGCTGGAGTTTGAGTGGAGTAATTTGTTGCCTGTTTGTAAGATGGTTTTTGAGGCTTATGAGAATTTTAAAAAATTACAATTAGTAAAAAATGAATTGAATAATGAATTTCCCATTCGAGGAGAAAAAGTTGAAAAAGAACCGATTGATAAAAATAATTTCAAAGCGGATTCTGAATTGATGCTATCTGAAATACCGCTTTTGTTACATCCTGAAGTTGATACGATTGAAAATTACATTAGAATTTTTTCTGAAGGAAATATATATAGTATATCTAATGAAGGAATTACAACAATAGAGACATTTAATCTAAATAATCAAAATTTAATTCAAAAACGATTAGAACTAATAAAGTTAGAACAAAGACAAATTACTGAAATATTTTATGATTACAAAAGGCGAAGTGATGATGCTCATATGTATCTTTTACAGAATAGCCATTTCACCTTAACGCCCGTTTTTGAACGGTGGTTAAATTTATCAAAAGATGTTTCTGAATTTTCTTTCGTCTATAAAATAGCTCTTAAGAAAGAATATGATGATTTATTTATAATAGAAGAAATCAACGAACAGCAAGAGTTCTTATCTTATTATATTAATTATTTCTATCAGTTTATATGGAATATACCTCAGCGAAATGAGTCTGAACTATATTTTTCTGTCAAAAATTTTTTTCAATTAAAGAACTTATCCATAAAAAATTTAGATATGTCTAATCAATGGATATTTCTAACAGGAGAAAATGGATTTGGAAAAACATTAATATTACAGGCTTTTTATATTGCAATTTTTGGGACTGAAAAATATCAATATCCTTTTACAATTGATAGTAATAGTCGATTTGAAATAAAGATTCCATTTATTAATGTTCAAATGAGATATTCAAATATTATTGGAGGAGTAAGTTATTTATATAATCAAAATTCATATGTTGAAAAAGCAATTAATGCCTACGGAGCAAATCGCTTAAACATCAGCGGCTACATCAACGAAGACGAAAAAACACAAACACCACAAAAAGTAAGAAAGTCAGATAGTTTATTTAAAAATGATGGAACATTATACAATATCGAAGCTTATTTGACTAAAATGCACGGTAGAGAACAATATAAAAACCGTATAGAAATCATCAAGAATATTCTAATTGATTTATTGCCAAGTGTTGCAGCGATAGAAATTGACGATAGCGAAATTGATAAAAAAGTATATTATCGAGAAACCGCAGAAAATGGTGATTTATTAAATCGCATTCAATTTCATCAACTTTCGGCAGGAAATAAAAGTATTATTGCAATGATTGGCGATATGTTAATAGAGTTTTATGACGGACAACCTGATGTTGAAAATTCAAAAGACTTTGTTGGCATCGTCTTAATCGACGAAATCGACGCACATTTACATCCAAAATGGCAACGGGAATTAGTTATCAAGCTAAGCGAATTATTTCCAAAAGTACAATTTATTGCTTCTACACATAGCCCGATTCCGTTGTTAGGCGCACCGAAGGAAACGGTGATTTTTAATGTCGAAAAGCCTGATAGAAAAACAGGCATTCAAGTACGAAGATTGGATATTGATGTGTCGCAATTGACACCGAATACGATTTTGAGTTCTCCGATTTTTGGGTTTGATGATATTATTCCCAAAAGTAGAGATAAAAATAAAAAATCTTATACACAAGATGAATATGAAGAGGTAACTTTTGAAAAAAAAATGGACACAGTGCTTAGAAAATTAGCAACTATGGAAGGGAAAACGGTAGAAGAATTAATAAATGAATAACTCATGATTAAGGTAAATAAAGATTATTATACAATTCCCGAAGCCTTAACTCGTATTGGTTGCTATCGTAAGATAAAGAGAGGAATTGAAGGAAAAGATGGAAAAGTTTACAATGGTCATCATTACAAAGATGGGTCTGTGAAAACTACTTTACATCTTATTTATAATAGTAAATGTGCTTATTGTGAAAGTAAAATTGAACATGCAGCAACTTTACAAGTTGAACATTATCGTCCAAAAGATGGTTTACAAGGTTTTTTGAGGATTCAACATTGTGGTTATTATTGGTTAGGTTGTGAATGGTCAAACTTATTATTAGCTTGTCCAAATTGTAATGGTAAACGAGGAAAAGGAACAAAATTTCCAATAAATGGTATTCGGGTTTATGACGGAAGTATGTTTGTGGATATTCTTGATGTGAGTTCATATAGTCGAAATGGCTGTATTGCTAACCTTACACCTTTGATTAATGAAGAACCTTTACTATTAAATCCTGAAATTGATGAACCAAGTGAACATTTAGAATTTGATAGTGATGGACAAATTCAAAGTTTGTCATTGAGAGGAACGGCAACGATTTCTATTTGTAACTTAGAACGTGATTTGCTACAAATTGAAAGGCAAAAAGTTCGAGATAAATTACTGAAAGAAATTAAAAGAGCGATCACAAAGAAAATTTTGAAACTGTACAATGAAGTTGCCTTTTTATCAAGATTAAATGATGTATTTGAAGATGTATTTGAACGAACAAATCCAACCGAAGAATACACCCTTTGGGGAAGATATTTCTATAATAACTTTGAAGAATGCTTTGTACAAAAATTAAATCCTGCATACCAAAACGGAATTAGAAAGGCTTTTGAAGCCTACAAAAATAATGAATTGAATTAGAATGTTCAAATGTTTAATTGTTTGAATGTTCGAGTGTTTTACCAACACTCAAACATTTAAACAATCGAACACTCAAACAAAAAAATGATAAACGCAATAGTAATAGACGACGAATCAAGAGGTCGTGAGAGTTTAAAGAAATTATTAGAAAAGTACTGTGGTAAAGATGTCAAGGTTTTAGGTTTAGGCGATTCGGTCGCTGTCGCTAAAAAGTTGATAGAAATGCATCAACCTGATTTGGTGTTTTTAGATATTCGGATGCCAATGGGCGATGGATTTTCATTATTAGAATCTTATGATGATGTGCCATTTGATGTCGTATTTACAACAGCTTATGATCAGTATGCATTGAAAGCATTTCGTTTTTCAGCGATTGATTATTTGTTGAAACCAATTGATATTCAGGAACTTAAAGAGGCAGTTGAAAAAATTAAAAAGAAGCGTGAAGTTTCGGAAGAAGAAAATCAAGAACGTTTTGTAGCGTTAAAAGAAAATTTACGTTCAAAGAATTTTGATAAAATTGCTTTGCCAACAACTGACGGTTATAGTTTTGTGAAGCGAGAAGATATTATTCGCTTGGAAGCAAATGGAAACTATACGGCTTTCTATCTAAAAGACAAAACGAAGTATTTAATCACTCGAACATTAAAGTATTATGATGAAATGCTGAATGATTATGGATTTTATCGTATTCACAAATCGCATTTGGTTAACCTTCGTTATGTTACGAAATTTATCAAAGGTCGTCAAGGTTATGTGGAAACAATTAATGGCGATAGATTGGAGGTTTCGACTCGTAAACGAGAGGAATTATTGAAGGCGTTGACTTCAATGTTGTAATAGAGGTATTAAATAAAAGTGAGGTTGTATCAAAAAAGAGCAAACGCATTAAAAATTGCTCACGCAGATTTTCGCAGATTCCAACGCAGATTCCAACGCAGATTCCAACGCAGATTTTACATAATTTACTTTGTAAATTGTAGCTTTATAGCAAGAATAAGTGTAACTACTCAGCATTTATAACATCGTGCGTTTAATCCCCGAGG
>JBGCFH010000061.1:0-10240 GCA_045106825.1 Saprospiraceae bacterium
GTTCTTTATGATTTTACGTGGTTTTGAATATTTTGATGCTAAGTAACGGCCCCGAGGACTCGGGGCTGCCGAAAATATCACAAACTCATACGGCAGCTAAAGCAGCCGCTACTGTAAACCACATAGAATCATAAAGAGCCATTGGAAATAATTAATGCTTTATTTTAAAATTACTTTTTAGAAGATGAAATAGATTTGGGAATTGAATTTTACACCATTTTTTAAAATTTAAAAAACAGAAAAAATCACTAACTCTAAAACAGTAATTATTTGCATTACTTAAGTTATTAATCAATCACACCAACAGGCATATTTTTATCATAATGACCTGTCAGTATCGGGTTTTGATTATGCGAAAAATACATCATTGCTCGATTACTTACATTCGCTTTGACATATAAATATAATTCATCAATTGTGATGATTTTATTAACATCTTTATTCGCTTTTCCTTTCAAACCTTCTATAATATAATATGTAAATAAGCCTTGTTTTAGGCTACTATCTTCAAGTGAAGTTTCGTGGCGTTGTGAAGACATGAATAAAGCTAAACCATTACCACTTGTCGATAATGCATCATAATATAATCGTTCTAACTGATCTTTTGTCATGCTTTTTTGAGTCAGTTGAGCAGAAGCACTTTTACTCCAAGTTCCTGAATAACAAGCATCTGCGATACATATTTTTTTACTTGCTTTACTATTATCAATTACATTTTTTAAATCAGAATGTTTTAAAGGATTATCATGAGCCATCAAAATATTTGGGCCGCCGTGACCTGAAAAATATAGAATAATTAAATCATCACTATCTGCCTTTGAAAATAAAGTCTTTGCATTTGCTAAAATGTTCTGTCGTGTTGCTTCACTATCTCGCAATAATTTGATTTGGTGATCTGGTAGATTTCCGCCGTTTGGGCTTTTAAAAAATTGATAAATTTCTTTAGCATCTTCATTACAATAACGTAAATCTCTTGCACCATAATTATTCATTCTTCCTGAATAATCTGATACACCAACGACTAATGCCCAAATTTTTGATTTATGTGTCGTTTTTGAAGGAACAGAAATAAATTTTCCAAAAAGATAACCTGTTTGTCCATTATATTCGATTTCGTACCAAGGATATTTTCCCAGATTACCAATCGAAACAGCAGGTAATTCTTTTTTAATTGTACATTTTGCTCCAATATTTAATTGAAAAACAACCGAACTATTCAAATCTGTACTACTTCGAACATTCACCTTATCACCGATTATTGTTCCAACTTTTGATGTATTTGTATTCGTTGTAGGACTTGTATTTGATACCGTAGATGTTGAATTTTTGGTTTGTATAAATGCACCGAAAACGTAACCTTTTTGATTATTATATCGAATCTGATACCACGGATAACTGCCTAATCCACAAATAAAATAATTGCTTGTCTTTCCAATCACATCAACTTGATCACCTGTATTGAGTTTGAATAAACGAGTAGTATTAAACAAATCCGCACCATCTCTGACATTAACATCAACACCTGTTATTGTTCCAATTGTAGTATTTATAATAGGCGAAGTAATGGTGTTTTTTTGTGGAAAATCTAAGAATGCACCATAAATTGTCCCTTCATGACCATTAAAATCTACTTTATACCATTTATTAATTCCGTAACCATCAATTTCTTGTTCGCCTACGGCACTAATCACATTACATTGTTCGCCTGTATTAACCTGAAACTCAATGTCACAGTCTAAACCTGCACAGTTACGAACATTCACATCTGTTCCTCTGACTACCGCTTTTTGTTGTGCCATAAGCGATATTGATAAGAAGATAAAAACTAACGAAAGCATAAAATTTGTTCTCATTTCCAGATTATTTTTTAATAGTTATTTTTTGTCCAGGTCGAATTACATCATCAATTGAAATACCAGTATTCATTTTCATTAATTCTGCTAATGTAAGTCCATTTATTTTTGCAATTTTAGATAAAGTATCGCCACTTTTTACGGTGTAAACATTTTTTTTATTCACCAAATTTCCTGATGTTACGGTTGGAGTTGTTGGCTTTATTGTTTCATTAGGTTTTGTTAGAGTTGGCGGAGTTAATGTCGGTACAGGAGTTGTCGATGTATTTGTTTCTATTTTATTTAATAATTGCTTATCAAAAGTTTTAAATGTAAATAAATATTCATTTGCCTTATCGGTTGCAGTAATTAGTACCGTTCCTGCACCGCTTTTTTGTTCAATATTTCTATAATTCGCAATACTATTCAAATTCCCTTTTTGCACTTTACTTTCCATAAGTAATGATTTGTCTAACTGTGGTCGTTTCGGGATAGCAACAACATACGCACCCAAATTTAATTCTTGATTGACTTTATCTTGAATTTGTTTAGCAGTTTTATGCGTTTGATATGTTCCTAATAACATTCTTGAGTTTTGAATTTTTTGAGAATTGAGATAACTATTTTCATATACAAATCCATATTTACTTAATGATTTGAAACGGTTCATTTCCTTTCTAAACTCTTCATCTGACCAAATTTTACTTTGTGAAGATGATAGTTGTACAACATACAAAACATCAGCGTTTGTCTTGTCCTCTTGAACCGTATAAATAAATGCACTACTACTAATTAAGAAGGTAAATACAATAAGTAAACTTGATTGAATATATGTTTTTAACATCGTTATTTTATTTTCTTGGATTAATTAAAATGTTTGAATGTTCGAGTGTTTGAATGTGTTTTTAACATTTGAACATTCAAACACTCAAATATTTTTACTTTTTATAAACTAATTTAATCGCTTCACTTTCTCCAATTTCTGATTCCAATATAATTTCAACAACTGGACTAATACCATCATTAATTTCAATTGCCATTGTATTTGGAGGTTTCGTTCCCAAATTCCATGCTTTTGGAATAATGCTGTAAACTCGACCTTCTTCCAACTCTAAAACGGTTGAAAATTCACCATTTCCAAGCACTTTGAGTTTCAATTTATCAACGATTAATTCATCATCCATCCAAACAGAAACAATGTCGCCATCTTCTCTTTGATGATCATAACATTTAAAGACAATTTGATCTTGTTTTACAGTGACCGTTTCCGTAAATCGTACATTCAAACTATCGACTGGTGTTGGTCGTTTTTCTCTTCGAATGATAACCGTATTATCATCTGCTTTACCATCTTTATTTTTAACATAAATATCAATCTGATTCGCACCTATAATAAGGTTCACATTACTCTTAATCGTCTGTGTCGTTGGATCAAATGAAAATGCTGTAATCGCATCACCGTTTACTCTAAAATCAATATCTCGTTTTGAACTAACATTTGTAGTCGTTGCAATGACTTCTCTTCGACTTCCCAGCGTTGTTGCAGGTGATTGACTCGGCATTGTGATTTCAACGGTTGGAGGTTTTTTAATTTCTTCCTTCTTTTTATAAATAATCATCGTTGTTGCATCATCTTTTCCAACGGTATTTTTACCTTCAATTTCAACAACATTTCCGCCTTCGATTAAATCAATAGATGCAGCAAATTTTTCGGTATTACTATCAAAATTAAAATTTGTACTACGTGAACCATTTACTCTAAAAGTCACATCAGATTTACTGCGTACATTTTTGATAGTTGCAATAATATCTTCTCTCCCACTTTTAGTATTATAAGGTGATTTTTTCGGCGTAGTAATCGTTACGATTGGTGGTGGTAATTTTTCTTTTTCATAAATAATCATTACATCAGCATCATCTTCACCAACGGTATTTTTTCCTGTTATTTTAACAATATTTCCACCTTCCATCAAATTTATTTCTGCTTGAAATGATTCTGTACTTGGATTGAATTTAAAACTCGCACTTTGACCATTTACAGTAAAAGTCACATCAGATTGACTGTTGACATTTTTGATTCTTGCAGTAATACGTTGCGTACCAATTTTGGTGCGATGTGGATTATTACTTGGCACTTGTATAGATACAATTGGTGGCGGCAATGATTCTTTTTTATAAATAATAACACCTGTTCCTTTGTCTTTTCCAACCGTATTTTTTCCTGTAATTGTAAACTGATTACTTCCTTTTTGTAATTGAATATTCGCTTGAAAAATTTGTGAACTTGAATTAAATTTAAAATTTTCTGAACGACCATTCACCTCAAAAGTTACATCAGATTGATTGTTCACATTTTCAATTGTTGCCATTATACGTTGGGTCGATTGTGTTGTTGTATGTGGATTATCATTAGGTATTTTAATCGTAACAATTGGTGGTGGTAATTTTTTTTGTTGATAAATAATCGTTCGAGTATCGCTATCTTCTCCAGCCGAATTCTTACCAATGATTTTTACGTTATTTCCGCCATTAATCAAATCAATTGTTGCTGTAAACGTTTTGGATTTTGGATTAAAGTTAAATTGCTTAACTTTTTGTCCATTTACCAAAAACGTTACATCTTTTTTGTTATCAACGTATTCGATTTTGGCTTCAATCTTTTGAGTGGATTGTTTTGTCTTATGTGGATTATTTTGTGGTGTTGTAATCGTCACGACAGGAGGTTGCGATGGCTGACAAGGTTTTGGTGACGTTCGTTCTGATTCATCTTTATAAATCGCTTTTATTTCCGCTTCGCTCAATCCTCGATTGTAGATTCTTAAATCATCAAAAGCACCTTTAAAAAACTCTAATTCACCAGGAACATCTCGACCAATATCCAACGCACTATTATTCGGTGTAAATGGTTTTGAATAAGGAAAATAAAAGTATTTTACACCATCTAAATAGGCTTTCACATAATTTCCATCATAGACCAAAACGTAGTGATGCCATTCATTGTACGGAAAATCTTTCTTAATATTTTCTGTAAAATCCGTATTAATAGAAACGGTAACACGAGTTGCTTGACAGCGATATTGTGGACTACTAATTGTTTCAGGTTTTGAGTTTGATTTACAACAAACCGTTAGCCATTTTAAGCCACTGGATTCAGGTTCAAGTTTGAACCAAACCGCAACTGAAAGCTGGTCTTCAGGAGAAGATAACGACCTTGAATTTGGAACAGTTACATAACCATTTGAACCATTAAAATGTAATGCTCCACATTTATTTCCAAACCTATCTTTAACATATTCTAATCCACCGAATTCCATTCCATCATTCTTATTCGAACTGGCATCTTCGGCAGAACCGTTAAAAAGATATTGAGCCATTAAGCCTTTTTTCAAATCTACTCGTTGAGCTGTTATCGTTGATAGCCAACAACAAGATAATATGGAAAATAGCAAGAATTTAATCCTCATAAGTATTTGTTTTTGTTTAACAAGCAACGACAATACTATCGTTTACTATTATTTCATTTATTCTAAAATTCCGATAATTGGCCCAAAATTACCGCCAATATCTTCATTTCTATTTCTTCCAATACTCGGACAATACATTTTAGAAACAACACCATCTAAATATAAAGCATTCGGACAATCCAAAATTTTATTAAAAAAAGTCGCAAAGTCATATAAGTTTACTGGTCCACGAGAGATCACAAAAACTAATTTATTATCTCTTGTTACTCCAACGCCATTACGAACTTTTCTACTTGTTGACCATTGATTAAAATGACTGTTGTATGTATCATTCAAGACAAGTGCAGGACCCGATTGTGTTGCATATTTAGTTTGATTTCTATAACTTTCAAACTCAGTAGAACGAACAACTTTTGGCATTCCAAAAGTATCTATCAAGAATACAGCATTCGGCATCATATAAAAATTACCGTATTCATCTTTTCGCAAGTCAATTTTCATTTTTTCTTTACCATTCTCAATAAAAAGTCCTTGCGGCATACCATCTGGTTTGTACATTCCTCCATTCATGGCAAATAACAATTTTTTATTATTTCGTTTTAATGAAGTGTTTAGCTTTCCCAAACTTCGATAACTTTGACCTTCTTTATTTTTTAGATACAAAACAACTTTATTAGAATTTTTTGAAGGATCAACAACATAAACATCGAAACCAGTTTGAAATGATGAAATAACTTTTGAACTAATAGCAGTTTGTCCATTTGAACTTGCTGCTAATTTGTTAATAATTTCATTACGAAACCAAGCATTTGAGTTACTAACATCTTCGGTATATTTGATTTCTTCGGGCATTTTTCGTTCTACAAATGCCTTCCAATAACTCGCTTCATTTTTATATTTTTCAACTTCTTTACTACAATCGACTTTACCACTTTCTGTATTAGAAAAAGGATCAGGTTTTGTAGTTGTTGAAGTAGGTTTTGCAGGTTGAGCAGGTTGTTTTTTCAGAAGATTATATAATGAATCTCGTTCTGCTTTTAAGATTTTCACCTGTTTTTCGCTTGTCATCACATTATGTTCCAAGCGTTTGTTTTCTTTAAGCAATTCACTTTTTTTCTTCTTCTTAGGTTTTACCGTTTTCTTTTGTCCAAAGCTGACAATTGGTATAATTAAAATTAATAGTATAAGTCCTTTTTTCATACTTCGTTTTTTAATAAGTAAGGTTTTACTGTAAGGTGTTTTTTATAAAAATTGTAAGTATTTTGAGATAAACATCTCGTAACTTACTGATTATCAGACCTAACAGGTTTTAAAAACCTGTCAGGTCTTTCGTGATAAATATGTCAACTTATTTAACTGTACTACTAAAAATTTACTTTTTAACAGCACTAATCATAGTCGTAAAATTACCGTCTAAATCTTGTCGTTTTGAGCCTTTATCAATATACATTCTTGATACAAACCCATCTAAATACAGTGCATCATCACACTTCATCACTTCATAAAAAAAGCTACTGAAATCATACAAATTCACTTTTTCTTGGGTAATTGCAAAAACAACTTTTTTAGAATTATTATTAAATATTCCGACACCATTTCTTATATATTTGTTCGGTGAATTGGCATTAAATTTTGGATGAATTTTACCATTCACTAACAATTGAGGTCCCGATTGTACAGCAAAGTTGATTTTATCATTTCGTCCTTTCAGTACATTGTGTAGTTTCACAAACTCTTCTGTCTTTACAACTGCTGCTGACTGATTTTCAGTTACTAAAAAAACACCGTTTGGTTTGAGATAAAAATTACCATTTGCGTTTTTTGTATTTAAACCTTTAAGCAATTGCCCATTTTCTATATACAAACCTTCTGGAATGAATTTTTGAGCATAAATCCCTCCATTCGTTACAAACAGTGGTTTTTGACCTTTTTTTGCCATATCATTTTTAAGCGAATTAATATCTTTTAGTAGATTTCCTTGACTATCTTTCCAGTGCATTTGTAATTTCACACTTCTCAAATCGGCTACAAAAACATCATATTTTACACCTTTAAAATTAATTTCTCTTGAATGACTTCCATCAAGTTGCAAAGCCATGTTCATGCTATCCAGCATTAATTCTTGTGGCGTTTTAGGTTTTTGAATAACTTCTTCAACAACAGGTTTATCTGCTACTTTTGACGGATTATCCATTTTTGAAGTAGAAGAATTTATAGCATAATATGTCACGATAACAAGTAAGATACTTGCTACACCAATTAATCCAATTTTTTTGAGTTTTGTATTCGACTTTTCCATGTATTTGTATATATCTTTTGTAAGGTTTTGAGTAAATAGTGTAATGATTGAATGCTATAATTATTTATGATTCTTTAAAAAATGTAATTAAATTTACAGCACTTCCAATCCTACTTTCGCCTTCTATGACTCGGTTTGAGCAGCTTTTGAGTTGATATGTTTTTAAGATATTGTGTACGCCAGTATCTAAATTAATAATATTATGAACCGTATAATCTTTACTAATCAAATAGTTATTAATCTTTTTCGCAGCATTATATAATCGTTCTCCTCTTTTAATATAAAACAACGTATAAAACGATTCATTATCTTTTTCAACGATTGCTAATAACTTTCTTTCAGCTACTTTTTTATCACTATCTGTTTTTATTTTAAGAATATCATTTTTTGCTAATAAATGTGTTTGAAAAACAGTTGCTTTCAATTGTTTCATCTTATTGACGAATAGCGTTTTATCTTGTCTATTACTCAATTGTAAGGTTTGATTAATTGCTTTAATTTTCATTTTTTTGCGACAATCAATCACTTCCAAATCGCCATTATAAATCACCACAATTGCATCCATATTATCATCTAATAAATTATTAACAACTCGACCATTTTCAATCGTTAATCCCAAAGATGTTGTATAATTATTAGAAGAATAACCGCCACTTGATGTTAGAAAAACGGATTTTCCAGCTTTCCAAGTATTATACCGTTGATAAACACTTTGATTATTCCATTTTGAAGCATGATAATTAGCATCAATCGCATCCGAGTTCATCCAAATCGAATAACCATAACGTTGTCCTAAATCATTGACTTCATTGATTTTTATGTTATTGTTTGCGGTTGTCTGACAATGTTTTTCTGACAACGGTGAATAGCCATTATTACTATCATAATTACAAAACAATAATAAAGTGCTAAGTAGAAAGGCTATTTTGTACATTTTGTTTCTTTTTTCGTTTTTTGTATATGCGATAAATCATCCAAACCAATAGCACCGATATTAAAATGATTATAGCGATTGCCATTAAAAATTCTTTCAGATAAGTACCAGTTGATTTTGTCCATAAATACGCCCAGTTTCCTTGTTGTATATGATAGATAAATTTTTCCCAGTTTGGTGTCGAAATATCAATACAATACTTATTATCACACAAGCGATTGACTAAGTAACGAATATGAAAATCATGCTTATCAAACTCACCAATAGCAATAGAATCTTCTAATGATTTTGATATTGTTTCAAAAATTAAATCACTAATTCCTGTATAAACAAAAACACTATCAGGCATGTAATAAGTAGAATGTAACATGATTTCACCCAATTCTAAGAGTTCGCTCACATTCCCTGATTCATTATGAAAATTCAATCCATTACTTTGAATATAATGTTCAAATAATGCCCAGATAAAATCGTCTCCGTTGATATTCGATTTTACTAATGCTTGTCTATCTTGTTCGATTGTTTTTAAGTCATTTACCCGAACTTTTTGCAGATAATTTTGATAGTCAAAATCTTTCAAAAAAGTTTGTGGATTTATCTCTTCTTGTAGCATTTCATCAAAAGTAGATGCTTCTGAAAAAGTAATAAATAATAATAATAATAATAATGTGTAGAAATATTTCATTAGATTGAGTTGGTGATGCACTATAATTTAGGTGGTAATTAGTGATTGGCGATTGATGATTTTATCTCATTGTACAACAATTCACCAATCACTAAATTCAATTCTAAAAAACTTATTCTATATAAGAATAACTTAAGATATTCGTCATTGTACCACGAGAACCATTTTTTGTTCCTGTAATATAATATCCGTTGCAATCCTTTAAACCTTCTCCTGTACTAATAATATCATAAGCACCTGTGTCTAAGTTGATTGCTGCAATAATATTCATATCTTTTGAATCCAAATAACTCTTCGTCTTTTTTGATGCCTGATACAAGGTGTAATCTTCATTTTTGAAATAAAAAATAATATGGTATAATGTACCACTTGAATCCTTAGCCAAAATCAACATTTTTCTTTTGGTTTCTTTATTTTTTTGGTAATGATTTGATTCAAATTTTAATTCATTTTTGAAAATAGTTAAATGTGTTTGAAAAACGGTTGCATTTTCTTGAACTGCCCAAGCTAAAAATTCATTACGATCCCTAACTTTTCTAACATCTACTTTTTTGCCTAAAGCGTCTAAATACAAATCACCATCCTCAATATTAGAAACGACAATTCCGCCAGTTGCATAGACAATCACTAAAGCATCCATACTTTCCTTCCAGCTTCTATTCACAATAACACCATTATCAACCGTAATTCCGACAGGTTTATTAGACATTGCATCATAACCATTTGCATACGTTCCGCTTGACATCAAAACTACTTTCTTCCCGTTTTTCCAAGTATTATAACGAGCGTTTACAACTTGACCATATTGCTTATCTGCAAAATACTTTGCCTTTACTTTTCCTGATTTACGGCTAATCCAAACTGAATGACCTACATTATAACCATTATCTTTTAGTGTATAAGAAGAGACATTGTTATCAAAAGCACTACTACAATGTTGTTCACTAAGGCTATTGATTCTATCGTCTTGAATAGCGGAATAAGGTGTGTAAGTAAAACTTGAAGTAATTGTAGCGACTACAATTA
>JBGCFH010000062.1:0-7672 GCA_045106825.1 Saprospiraceae bacterium
ATAAAAAAATGCTAAAACTTATCGGAATACCTTACGACCACAATTCTTCCTTCTTGCGAGGTCCATCTTACGCACCTCAACGCATTCGATTGATGGATAAAGAAGGTTCGGCAAATGCTTTTTCGGAAAGTGGATTAGAAATAAAAGAAAATGTCAATTATCAAGATTTGGGCGATATTGCTTTTGAAACGTCTGACGCAGCAAAAGCATTTCAAACCATCAATTCAACGATTGAAAATCATTTAAAAGACGATAGTAAAATCCTGTCTTTAGGTGGCGATCATTCGGTAAGTTTTCCAGTTATCAAGGCTTTCGCCAATAAGTATGATGGTTTGAATATTTTGCATTTGGACGCACACGCAGATTTGTATGAGAATTTTGATGACAATCATTATTCACACGCTTCGCCTTTTGCTCGATTGATGGAAACAGGTAAAATCAATAGTTTGACGCAAGTCGGCATTCGAACATTCAACACACATCAAAAAAAACAAGCTGAAAAATATGGCGTTCAAGTTGTTGAAATGAAGGATTTTAACTTTGATTTTTTGAAAAACCTGAAAGCTCCATTGTACATTTCTTTGGATTTAGATGTGCTTGATCCTGCGTTTGCACCTGGTATTTCGCATCACGAACCTGGTGGAATGAATACACGAGATTTGATTACGATTATTCAAAATATTTCGGTAGAAATTGTTGGTGCTGACATTGTGGAATATAATCCTGTTCGAGATATTCACAATATGACAGCAATGGTTGGTTATAAAATGATGAAGGAAATTATGGCGAAAATGTTGTAAAAATGAACCAGATCTCACAGATTTTAAAAACATGTCAGGTCTTTCGTGATAAATATATCAACTTACTTAAGTACTTCGCCAGAGGTAAGCACATAATTATAAGGAAGTTACTGGAACAAGTTCAGCACAAGCTTTTTTTGTTCTACAATTTAAAAAAATGTGCGTATAGTCTTATTTTAGGACGGGACAAAAAATAACTTCGTAAAATTTGGGTACATTAGACTTTATTCTAAATAATTTCGTATTAAGCTAAATTATTTTAGAATAAAGTCTATTATTCATTACCTGTTCCCTAACGTGGCAAAGCCACTACCATAGTTGCGAGTTTTGCTCCCGAGTCCTCGGGATAAGACTTCACTATTTAGAAACCAAAGTAATGTTTGACCAAACAGTAAACTATGAAAAAATTATTATTACTCGGACTATTTTTCACGCTTTCGCTTACCACAACCTACGGACAACGCTACAAAGAAATGATGAATGATAAAAACGTCAATTTCTACGATGTTGTTGAAGAAGCGGAACGGCATTTTGAAAATATAGACAAAGGAGCAAAAGGCTCGGGCTGGAAAAATTTTGAACGTTGGCGAGTTGAAAATGAACACAAATATTATCCATCGGGCGATAGAAGTCAAGTTGACCCTTATTTTGTTAAAAAACAATATGAAGCATTTTTAAGAAATAATCCAAATGGCTCACAACGAAATCTTTATCCGACAGGTTGGGAAGAATTAGGGCCAAATATAATAGATGAAATTACAGGACATTATTCTGCTGGTTTAGGTCGAGTTGAAGCCTTTTATATAGATTTAAGTAATACACAAAAAATGTATTTGGGTTCGAGAAGTGGCGGTTTTTGGCGAACAACTGATGGCGGAACAACTTGGACACAAACAACCGATGGATTAGTTGCTTCGGGCGTTGATGTTATTACCGCTGCACCAATGAACTCTGATAGTGTTTTAATCAATGTTCAAAATAGTACAAACGGGACAACACATGGTATTTATCGTTCGATTGATGGTGGTGTGACTTGGGTACAATCTAATTTTAATCCAACCAACTTAGGTTGGGGCGGATTAGGAACAAACCGTGAAATTTATAAAATCGCTTATCATCCAAAAGTTTCTGATTTAATTTTCATTGGTACAAGAGATGGTTTGTATCGTTCAACAGATAACTTACAAACATGGACAGTTCCTGTTTCGGGCGATGATTTTACAGATATTGCTTTTCATCCGACTAATCCAAATATAGTCTATGCTTACGCAAAAAATAATGACGATGATATTTATGTTTCTACTGATATTGGACAAACGTTTACGCAAGTAACGTTGGTAGGAAATGGAGGTGCAGAAGGTTCAATAACCGTAAGTGCGTCATGTCCTAATTGTGTTTATTTTGGTTCTTCAAGTGGTATATGGAAATCAACGGATAGTGGAACGAGTTTCACTTTCGTGAATAATCCAAGCGAAGGACGACAAGGTTTTGCAGTAAGTGATTTAGATGATGATAATATCTTGATGGGTTATGTCGATGCTGCATTTAGTACCGATGGCGGACTGAATTTTAATCAAGTCACCTATTGGTCTTTGGGTAATACCAACGGTTCAGGAAGTGGACATCAAATCAGTTATAATACAAGTACAAATTATATTCATGCAGATTTGCGAGCAGCCGAATGTTACAATGGCGTTTTTTATGCAGCAACGGATGGTTTCTTAGTCAAAAGTGCCGATAATGGCGTGACTTGGACGATATTAAGCGAAGGCACTGGCATTCGTGAAAACTATAATTTAGGCGTAAGCCAATCTAATCACTATCGTACAATTTGTGGTTCACAAGACAATGGAACGAGTATTAAGCATCAATCTAATTGGATTGAATTTACTGGTGGCGATGGCATGGAAGGATTGATTCATCCGCTGAATGATGACTGGATGATAAGTAGTTATCAGTATGGTTCGCATCGGGTGATTAAAGATGGCGGATATTCTTCATCAAGTGGTTCTGTGCCTGATGGAAAAGGGTATTGGATTACGCCTATGATGTATAATCCGAATAATCATATGCAAATTTTTCATTTTTCGGATACTGTTCATCGGTCTGATGATTTTGCAGATAATTGGATTGACCTTGGTGAACCATCGTTTTCAGGCGATATAAAATTTGCAACTATTGCCGAGAATAATTCTGATATTATCGTAGTGACACGCAATGAATATATTGAATTATCAACTGATGGCGGACAAACATTCACTGATATTCAAGGCACTTTGCCGAGTTATTCGATAACAGATGTCGTATTTGACCCAAATGACGATAATACGATTATTGTGACTTATGCTCGTTATCAAAATGATGGTTCGAAAGTATTTATCACACATGACCAAGGTGCTACTTGGACAAACATTACTTACAACTTAGGCGATTTGCCAGTGCGTTCCGCAATTATTGACCATACTTCGGCTTCTACGATTTATGTCGGAACAGAAATAGGCGTTTACAAAAAAGCAATGGCAGATAATACGTGGACATTATACAGTCAAAATTTACCGAATATGTCTATCAAAGAATTGGATATAGTATACGGTACAAATACAATTCGAGCAGCAACTTGGGGCAGAGGTTTGTGGCAATACACTTTGGATGGACGAGCCAATTATCCTGCGATTTTGAAAACTGAAATTACACATACGCCAACTTTAGATTTACCTTTAGAAAATGTTAATCAATACGTTACGACTACGATTGACTATAATAATACTTTGACCAGTGTTTATGTCGAATGGTCGATAAATGCACCGACTTTTGGGAACGCAATCACGATGACGAATACAACAGGAAATGAATGGAAATCGACAAGTCCGTTACCCAATTATGCTGCTGGTACTAAGCTATTTTTCAAAGTTTTTGCAGTTGGTGATAATAATGATACCACAGAAACTTACAAGTTTATGTATGACATTTATCCGTTAGTGACAGATTTTTGTGCCGTTATTACAGATGGTGATAATGATGTTGAGCAAAATAGAACTACTGGAGCGATAACTGATTGGAGTTCTGATTTGGAATTATGTAGCGATGGTTCTACTTCTCAATATATTGGACTTCGTTTTGAGGATTTGAATATTCCGCAAGGTGCGATTATTAATAATGCGTATATCGAGTTTAGAGCAGATGAAAATGATGCAACGGATTTAGATATTTTTATTATCGGTGAAAATGCAGATAATTCGGAAGCATGGAAAGATGATGTTGCTTTTGATGTTTCTACTCGTAATCCTACTTCTAATATCATTACTTGGTCACACAATAGTTCAACCGCTTGGACTGCTGGTGTAACGATTGCCCAAACACCTGAATTAAAATTATTGGTTCAAGAAATTGTAAATCGTTCTGGTTGGAATTTGGGTAATGCGATGTCATTTATCTTTTATGATAATGGAACAGAAACAGATGAGCGTGTTGCAGATTCAGAAGAAGGTAATTATGCACCGAGTTTATGTATTGATTTTTCTATGGCTGTTTTGCCAATTGAATTAGCTGATTTTCGGGCAATAGCGATTAATAATCAATATGTCAATTTAGAATGGCAGACTTTTTCAGAAATCAATAACGACTTTTTTACTATCGAACGCTCAAAAAATGGAAAAGAATGGGAAATTGTAACTACTATAAAAGGTGCAGGAAATTCAACAACAAGTTTAAATTACTCAACGATTGACCCGACACCTTATACTGGAAAATCCTATTATCGATTGAAGCAAGTAGATTTTGATGAGCAGTTTTCGTATTCTGACCTTCGTACTGTTTACATTGAAAAACAAGAAAAAGCAACTGTGAGTATTTTTCCAAATCCAACACAAGATCAAATTTCGATTATTGCAAATGCTACAGAATTGCAAAATATCAAGATTTACAATGTTTTTGGTCAAGAAGTGACAAACAGTACAACAATTACATACCACAGTAATACACAAATAAATGTGAACTTATCGAATTTGACTTCTGGTATTTATTATGTGATTACTAAAAATAGTGTGAATAAGGTTTTGAAACAGTAGTTATTGGTTCTTTTATAGAAATTCATTGTAGATACTCATTCTAAGTGTGGTTCATTGACAAAAATTGTCAATAAACCAACATTATTAAGATACAAATATTTCAATTATGGCAAAATTCAAATACGTTGCGGCTTTTATTGTTCCACTTTTGGCGTTACTTTCATTTTACTCCACAGGTTTAGTTGCTTATACAGGCATTATTTTTTTGTATGTTTTAGTACCAATCGTAGAACAAATTTTTCCACCTAACCGCTACAACTTTAATAAAGTAGAACGAGAATTAGCAAAAGAAGATGTGATTTATGATTGGATTACTTATCTAATTGTTCCATTACATTTATATGTCGTCTATTGTTTTCTGATAACGATTTCCGATCAGACTTTAACATTAAGTGATATGATAGCTCGAATACTAATGATGGGAACAGTTTTAGGAGTTATCGGTATCAATGTTGGGCATGAATTAGGTCATAAAACCAATGAAATAGTTAAGCAGTTTTTTGCTCAAATTTTATTAACAACATCTATTCAAAATCACTTTGTACCGTATCATAATGGTGGACATCACAAAGATATTGGAACACCTGCCGATTTTACTTCTGCTGAAAAAGGGGATAATTTTTACTTTTTTGCCCTGCGTTCTCAAATCGGTGGTTACTTCAAAACTTGGCGTTTGGAAGCAAAACGACTAAACGCACAAAGTAAAAACTCGTATCTCAATCCAATGATTATTTATACCTTATTGCCTGTATTATTACTATTCAGTATTTATTATTTTTTAGGAATGTATGTTGTGATTTGCTATTTCATTGCAGCCGTTTATGGAATTGCGATTTTAGAATCGCAAAACTATTTTGCTCATTATGGATTGCGTCGAAAAAAACTTCCGAATGGTCGTTATGAACGTGTAAATGCTCGTCACTCTTGGAACTCCGACCATATTATTGGTAGAGTATTACTTTTTGAATTGACTCGTCATTCTGATCATCATCACCTTGGAGCGAAATCTTATCAAGTATTAGATTCAAGAGAAGAAAGTCCGATGTTGCCTTATGGTTATCCTGCTATGTTGATATTATCATTTTTTCCATTTTTGTTTCGACCTGTTATGGCGAAACAACTTCAATTTTATGGTGTAGAATAAATTTCAATTATAAAAAAATGAAATTTAATACAATGGTATTTGGTACTCCATTGATTTTTAATCAAATATCTAATACAATCATCAAAAAAATTATCATTTTGAATTTTGAGCGTTTCCACAAAAAAAAATTCAAAGAACTAAAACTTATGGTTGTTTAACAATTTTTGCAAGTAGCGGCTGTCTTTAACTGCCATAAACAATTTCAAACAACAACGGCAGCTAAAGACAGTCGCTACGGAAAACAATAATTTTTGCTTTTGGCAAAAATTGTCACTGAACCAAACTTATAAACCTATATGAGTAGTAATATCAGAAAACGAACTTTTCTAATATGGCTACTCACAATATTTATTAATATAATTATTCACTTGTGAGATACCTAAACTTTGAGCAGTTTGCCAATCTGCACAACCTCCTACTCTATCTTCTAAATTATACTTAGCAAATCCACGATTGAAATACGCCACACCTAAACCTGAATTTAAACTAATCGCTTGATTTGCATCGGTTAATGCTGCATCAAATTGTTTGAGTTTCAAATGTACGCCACTTCGATTTTGATAAGCAATAGCATGAGATGGATTTTTTTCGATTGTTCTCGAAAATGAATTTATAGCCGCTTGATACATTTGTATTTTTACCTCTTCTAAACCTTTCAAAAAGTATGCTTCTGAATGAGAAGGTTTATGTGATATAGTTTTTTCAAAATCAGTAATTGCACCGTCTGGATTTCCAATTTTTGATTTTGCAATCGCTCTATTAAAATATGCTTCCGCAAATATCGGTTCAATGTCTAAAGTCACTGTCAAATCACCAATTGCATTGCCAAAATCCTGTAATTCGATACGAGATAATGCTCGATTGTAATACAATGCCGAGGTGTTTGGTTGAATCTGTATTGCTGCCGAAAAATCCGAAATTGCTCGACTATGTTGATTTATTATCGCTCGAACGCAACCTCGATTGTAATACGCAACAGCATTATTTTTATCTAATTGAATCGCTCGTGTATAATCCGAAATTGCTCCTGAATAATTTCCTGCATCGGATTTTGCTTTGCCAGAAGCGATAAATGCTGCAGCTTCCGTATTTTGAGCTGTCAACGAAGCTGTTATTAATAAAAAAATAAAAAATAAAACGCTGGAAATAGTAATTTTAAAATTACTGATAGTTAGGTATTTCATTGTAGAAAACTGGTATGTATTACGTGTATTTAATTGATTCTTAAAGAATTACAGGCAAATATAAGAATTTGAATCGAATTAGAAATATGTATTTTTGAGCGTTTTAAAAATTCAAGTACAATTTTTTTCATAATTTGCCTAAATCACAGCCATTCTCGGTTTAAAAATTTTATAATGCGTTTTATAAAGAATTGATGCTTTTAATGACTTTTTTGCTTAAATAAGAACATTCGACAGGCGATTTTAAATCGAATGTCGTCAACTTAAGGAAAAGAACTAAGTTTTTAGCAAGTCACCTGATGACTTAAAGTCATCAGGTGACTACATCCGACCTTTCTTGAAGAAAAGTTCAAAATAAGAACATTCGACGGGCGATTTAAAATCGCCCGTCGAATTCTTACTTAATTTAGATTGCAGATTATCGTAAAAATCACTAATTACAGCAAAACACATTACGAATTATTTTAAACCGAGAAT
>JBGCFH010000063.1:0-3937 GCA_045106825.1 Saprospiraceae bacterium
AGCCACAACCGACGATGAGTATTGGGCAATAGGAGAATCATCTTTGGAGAAATTTACGCCTTTTGAGGATAAAGACGAAATGTTGGCTTTTGTTCATTCGGCTTATGACAAAGCGATTGATTTAGATGATGATATTAGTAGCTTGACCGTGATGGCGAATCGTTTGGACTCAGAATATTATACGAATAGGGAACTGTTGAATAAAGCAGGACAAAGGTGTTTGGAATTAGCAGAAACCTTCCAAGATTATTCTTCAATTTGCTTTAATGATAATGAAGAAAATCTTTTCTCGAAAGAAGTTTTTGAACAAGCGGTTGCTAAAGCCATAGAACTGAGAGATGAAGCGGAGGAAGATGAGTTGAATCATTTGACTGAACTTTTGGCGGATGATGAAGACGAACATGATAACATCAAAAAATTAGACCCAAATTGGTCACCGACGGAATACCTTGAAATCAAAATTAGCGGTCGCATTCCTGAATATTATTTTGCGAGTGTAAAAGATGAATACATCGAAGTATTTGAAAAGGCAATAGAACACGCCAATGAAAATATGGACACGATGGAGCCATTTTTACAGGCTTTACTCAAAACGACTTTAGAGAATAAGGAGGAAGATATGGAAATCTTCAAAGTCGATATGGATATGGAAGCTGTCAAAGAAGATTGTCCGAAATTGGTGGAGTTGTTGGATAAAATCAAGGAAGATAACATGGATAATTATGAATTGTATGATGAAATATTCGATGTACCTTACGAACCTCGTGTTATTTTCATAGAAGATGATGCTCATATTAGTATAACGAAAAATTGGGGCGAAGATGAAGTACTTGCAGAGCAAAAATTAAGCGATTTTTTGGGTGAACAAGAACATAAAGACTTGAGCGAAGCTGAAAATGAAGCGATTAAAAATCAAATCATGGCACTTCACGAAGCTCAAAATCATGAATTTGTTTTTGATGGTGAGGTAGAAGATATGACCGTTTTTCAATCAGAGAAAAAGACCTTGACCATTAATAATTGGATGAAACCCGATGACTTGACTACTGATGATTTTTTAGAAAAAGAACATGATGTAGTCATTATACATGATGATATTGTGGATTATACTTTTAGTATTACGACAAAGAATTTTGACTTAGCAAAAATCATTTTCTTACAATTCGCAAGTGCGGAAGAAGTCCGAAACTCAGCAGCGGAATTGGTCGCTAATTATCTTTGTTATGAAGACAAACATATTTCGCATAATAAAGACAAACATAGAGATAAAGGTATTGAATTGAAGTATAAACCTCAATATTCAGGATTAAGTGCGTTGTTGGAAGGGTAATAATCAGAGTCTGCGAAAACTATTTCGGTTTGACCATTAAAAAATTAAAATGACAAAAAATCAAGTAGATAGCATTTTAACTTCGATAGGATACTATGACTCATTTCAACAAATGATGAATCATAGCTATCCCAATATTGATTATGGTAAACGATTAGGAGTGATTTCATTTGATTCAATATTCGATGCAGATAAAAAGTATACCTTTAATGGAGCTGTTGGAATTGAGGTTTTTCAAGAATGGAATACGATACTAAATTCCAAAACAGTTAGCGAAGAACAACTACTTATTGTTTGTTTGAAAATATTCGATTGGGGCAATGTTTTAAATGGAAATGTAAGTTCTGTTATTCATCTTTATGAACAACAACAACTCAAAACATATATCCATGTAATAAAAGAACTTTTGACATTTCAAAAGTCAATTGAAAAAACAGATTTAACCGTTGATAATATTCTATGGTCAAGCGGATGGACAAAGATTTACTCATTCATTAATCCTAATATTCTAATCTATGATTCAAGGGTTTCGGCATTTCTAAATTATACTTTAATTAGAAATTACGATAGCCTAGATAGAAGTCAAAAAGAGGAATTCAATCAACTTTCAAATCATTTATTCAATTTTAGTGGTGCTTTAGGCAGAGAAAGAAAAGTCTCTAAAACCTATGGTTTTAAAAACCAACATCCCAAAGGAATTCGTGGGTTTAATGCGAATTTGATTTCCTCATGGATTACACAATTAACCAAAGAAAAATTAGGACTTGATGAAAACATAAGGTCATTTGAGAGGGCATTCTTTATGCTTGGATTTGATTTAAAACAGATAAAAAACAATTCTGTATAATTTTCTAATCGTTTTTATTTGAAAGCTAAAATCTTAAAGGAAAAACATTTTATGAAAAAATATTTATGCTTAATACTGCTTATCGCAAATACAGTTTTTGCAAAAGCACAATTAAATGATTTACGTTTTTCGACAATTTGTGAATTGGAAGAATTGGCTACGAATGCACGAACGAACGAAACGAAAAATGAAGTAGCGTATTTACCATTAACAACTCGTTTGAAAAATCATAATGTTGTGATGAAAAGCTACATGGTCGCTTTTGTTGCAAAAACAGAAGGAGCGTATGGCTTAGGTGATTTCAATATAATGCCATTAGATGGCGATTGTGCCAATCAATCAATTCAAGGAATAGAAAGCCATGTTTATCCTAAATTAAAAGATGGCGCTTATCCTTTGAATTTTGAGAAGGCTATTGTTGTTGGACAAGTATTTTTCACAAAAAATCAGTTGCTTATTTATCCAATATTGATTGATGATTATACTAAATATTCTACAGGTAAAGCTGCAACCGCTTTGAAGACAACCGCTTTTCAAGATAAAATAAAAGCAACTGTACAAAAGCAAATCGACGAAGCACCTTTGACGCAAAAAGAATATCAAACTATGGTCAATAGCTATCGAGCACAAAAAGCAATTAGTGCGGTTTGGGGCAATTCGATGGCAAAAGGTTGGGAAGAACATCAAGCAAATTTTGGTATTAATAGGGAGAAATTTACTTATGATGCGGTAGTTGTTAGACATGATTATAAAGACCGTTACATTGTTCAAGTTTATAATAATCGGTTTTTAAAAATGACGATAAATGTAAAAGTGAAAGATGGAAAAGCAGAAGCGTATCGCTATCAATTTTATGATTTTTGGTGGAAAAAAGCGATTAAAGATAATGGAATGAAACAGAAAGATGTTTTACCGAAATTGACGCAGTTTTTAGAACATGAACAGGTTAAGCAATCGTTGAAATAAAGCTCGCTTTTAAATTAATTTCAAATGTCACTATACGAAATCATTTTTTCTGGCTCAGGAATAGATGTAATGGCTTCGTCTGTAACAGAAACGCAGGTGGAACATATTCAAAAATTATTAAAAATTAAAGGCTACGATACTATTGCCGCAGCTCAAAAGGAATTGAAATATATTAACGTTGACACTCAAAAAGCTGATATACTGAATTTTTATAAAATGCTATACAGTGACGAAGTGACGGTACAAGTCTTTGATTTTGACTTTGACGAAATATTAAAATTCAATTTAAAAGATATGTCTGCCGCCAAAGATGTCATACCTGATTTTGATGAAAAATACAACAATAGTCCTTTTATATTGACTGATTATAAAAGAGAAAATGAAGGTATATTACTTTCGGTAGATGAGCGTAAAACAAGGTTTCCATATCGAGTTTTTGAAAGCGATGAAGTACCAACTATTGAAGATTTTACCTATTCGGTTAACTATTTAAAATCACCGGATAATACTTGGACTTATGTAAATCGTGTCTTTTTCAAAGGTCAAGTTTTGGATATTTTTACTTACACGACTTTCCTAAAGGTGAATAATACTTTAGAGCTTTATTAGCAAAAAATTGCTTTGAAAAAGCATAGATAAATACATTTTTTTATAAAAAACCTAACCAAATTATGAAAATTATTGAAATAGAAATTAGTGGTGCTGCGTCAGAAATCGTAGTCGGTAGTTTATCAAAAGAAGAACTAAGTCGGATTCATAAAGTCATGAAAGAAAATGAACTAATGGAAGAAGAC
>JBGCFH010000064.1:0-4115 GCA_045106825.1 Saprospiraceae bacterium
TAAACCTGCTTCAATCTTCTGATGTAAACTCACCAATTTATCATAAGGCGGATTACAACTTGCTGCAAACGGATGAATTCCAAACAGTAATTTATAAAAAATAACCGTCAAACTAAATAAATCCCAACTTTCAAAAATTGGCATTTTACCAGGTTGAACGTTTTTGGTATAATATTCTGCTGGTGTATATTCAGGAGTCGTAACAGTCGCAGGAAAAAGCACTCGACCTTCATCAATAATCTCGACCGAATCCATATCGACAATAGCGACAAAACCATTCGGCTGAATAATAATATTATCCGTTTTTAAATCGACTAAAACATAATGATCTGTCGCATGTACTTGATGAACAGCTGTCGCAATATTGTAACAAATTTTTAATCGCATTTGCATCGACTCTGGGCGAGAAAAGTCAAAACGCCCCCAGCGAGTTTTCAAATTTCGATGAATGCGAGGCATACACAAAATTTCCAGTTTCTCACCTTTTGCAAACGGCATCATAAACCCAGCAAAACCACTACGTTCAGCCACCAAACCCAACGGCCAAATCAATGGATAATGACCTTGCTGTGTATAGTCAATCGGTGGATTGGTAATCATATATTCCACCTTTCGCTGACGAGCAGCTGTCCGTTTATCTTGATGATAGAGTTTGACCACGAACTTGGTATATTTAGCAGGTTTTCGGATTTTGTATAAGTTACCTTCTCCACCACTTGCAAACGGTTCATTGTCTAAAAACAATTCTATATTATCCCTTTTAAAAAAGACTTTTTTCATATTGGAATTTTAGTTCTCGTCGCTGTTACTTGTTTCATTGATGCTCAATTATTACTAAGTATTATCGTTCCCATTCTACCGATTCCCAACTTTCCACATTTAGCTCTTCCTTAGAAAAATTCACACCGACTAAAAAAGTTTTTTTTATTAAAAGCTATTAACGTTTTCGTTATCCTCTTCTACTTTAATCATGGTTACAGTGCCTTTACAGGTGAAATTTGCATTTGTAAAAATTCCTTTTAATATAACTGTATTATCTCTATGCTCAACTTCATTTAAGGTTATTTGACCGTTACCGTCACCAATTGGAATCTCAATACTACATTTTTTCACATTATTAGGAATATCTTGATTTGATAGTTCGTTTAATAATCTTCCATTTTTTAAATGAACAGGACTTTCATTTAGTTCATAATATCTTAGTCCATTTGTTTCAGAATCTTCAGCATATTTATATCCAGTTAATTCATAACGATTATCATTATTGAGTATGAATTCATTGATTCTGAAATGAACGTTCAAATAATCTTCATATAAAATATCATTGCAGTGAGTATATTTCTCAATTAATTCCCATGTACCTGATAAATTAACTTCATTAATTGAACAGACACTCAAATGAGTATACTTACTTTTATCTTCAATTTCCAGTATTATATTGACATTATTATTTGTCAAAGTAGGATTCGGCGAATGGAAGATTTCAATAGACATACCACAAGGTGAACGACCTGTATTTATTAAATATGATTTATTTATTTCTCCTGTTGCTTCTACTATAACTTTGTTATTATCTTTAATAGGAATTCTTTTTTCATTATGCATTAACACAACATTATTTTCGCAATTACTTGTAGATATTTTTAAAGTCATTCCTTTTTCTAAAACCCCTTGTATTGGATATATTTCATCATCCGTTGTAAATGATAAAAATTCACTGCAAATCGCAGTAGAAGACCTTTTTATGGCCTCTGTCATTTTACTCAATGAATCTATAATGTATAGTTGATTTTGAGATTTGGAATCTAATTTACTTAACTTTATACTCAGTTTTTCGTTATCACTTTGTTTTTGCAAGAGTTTCACTTCATCTTCATAAACTAAAAAGAAACTTACGCACATAGCAATGAGACCAAATAAGATTATTCCATTTGAAATACTATTGTTAACCTTATCATTTACATTTTTTTTTGCTGAATATACAAGTACAAGAAAATTAAGGACTATTAATAAATAATTCAAATTATCCATAGTGTTTATTGTTAGGTCATAAGGTTAATCTTCATTCAAAACGCCCAAAATCATCGTTTTATCATCCGTTTCCGTCTTAAATTGAGCTGTTCCATTTGTCAAAAATCCACTCCAGAGTTTATTGATTTCTTCCTGTGTTTTGCCTTCTTTATGTAGCATTTTCAAACCTTTGACATTTGGTTCAAAGAATTTTGGAAATGGTTTATTCAAGTCAAAAAACTTATTCTTACGAGAATCAAAAATATTAACCTCAAAAGAAGATTTTTCGCAACCATCACTTAGTAACGTAAATGCCGTAATTTTATCTCTAATAATAGACGTTTTGGCATAATTATGCAATTCATCTTCTGCCCAAATATCAGAAGTCATAAAAACGGTTTCGTTAGCTTCTGCACCTTGAAACGGTTTGATACAACTTAACCATTCTGTACCATTCGAGTAACCAGCACGTCCGTCACCAACATGAGCAACTAACAAGCCTTTCGGCGAATGTACAATGACGATAACAGTTGACGCAAGTGCGTTGACTTTAAGTTTTTCGGCTTCCGCCAATTTGCCCAAATCGTGTCGAATCTTGCGTAATGCGACAATCGCAGAACCTTTCCATAAGTCATCACTCGGTAGTTCATCTGCTTCGTGCCAACCTTGCATGGTTACCAACTCTTTATAATATTTTAGTGCTAATTTTGAAGTAGCATCTGAACCAATATGAGCGTGAGAAGCAGAACCCGCACCATCACAAACGACTGCAATTCCCCAATTTTTATTTAATGCTTCATAAGCAGAACTATCCTGACAAGGCAAGTTCATTTGTATATGTGAATTGCCTATAACGGAAGCATAAGCAACTGTCCAATTGTTCATAATATGTGTTGCGAGTTGCGAGTTACGTGTTACGTGTTTTATCGTTCCTACGATAGTTTATTTAAGAATAAAACTGTCGTAAAATCGTAAAACTCGCAACTCGTAACTCGTAACCCGTAAAACTCGTTTAAATTTCGATTTGTGTCCAACCAGTAATTGGAGGAAGATTGATTTCGTCGCCTTCGTTTGATTTTGTAATAATACCAATACTATTACTCAACCATTTGAAAAACTCTGAGAACTTGTAGCCATCTAAAGGCATCGGCGGCATATTTGGAGGGCAAATAGCAGCTAATCGTCTATGATTATAACCTTTTACACCTAAACCAAAGAATGTGAATCGCTTACCAGCGACTCCTTCGCTGATTTCACGAGCTAAACCATTGACATCTTGACCTTGATCTGGTTCTCCATCGGTGATTAATACGACGATAGGACGATAATAAGGTTGTCCAGTATCTTTGTACCATTGTTTGCGAGATTCGACGCTTTCCATTGCTAAACGCATTGCATCGACTAACTTTGTCGTTCCGCTGGCACGCAACGAAGGCATATTGAAATTGTGAATTAATGCCGGTTCTTGAATGACTTGAACGGAAGTGTTGAAAGTCACAATACTGACTTCCAAACGGTTAGCGGCTGTCATATCTTCATCTACAGCACGATAAAACTCTTGTAAACCTCTGTTTAATTCATTAATAGGCGAACCTGCCATCGAACCTGAAACATCTAAAACCAACGTACACAAGCATTTCTGCTCATAATTATCAGGCGTTTCTCCGTGAAAGTAACTCATAAATAGATTTGTGTTTTTCTGTTATATTAAGTTAGAAACAATTATAATCCTTAAAAGTTAAATGTACGGATTTTTTCGATAAAGTGAAGTTTTTTTCGGGTTTAGTGTATCGCAATTATAATAAAAAACGAAAGAGATATTTTGATATTTTTTGTCAAAATCATGAGATAAATAAGAACCTTTTTGGTATTATCTTAATAAATCGAGGTATAAAGCGTCCGACCACTAATACGGTTCTTTTGTGTCTCGAAATCTCGGGATTATGTATTTTGTGGTTCAAATTATTCGTATGAAAAAAACTATGCTTGTTTGACAATTTTTGTCAGTAGCGGCTGTCTTTAGCTGCCGTCTTTGTTTGAAATTGTTTACGGCAGCTAAAGACAGCCGCTACGTAAAACAATAATTTTTGCTTTTGGCAAAAATT
>JBGCFH010000065.1:0-4846 GCA_045106825.1 Saprospiraceae bacterium
CTCCAATAAACGTTCCTAAGAATAAATACAATAATGTATCGGAATTATTAATGCGAATAAACTATACTCTAATTTCAGGTAACTTCGAATTGGATTATAATAATGGAGAGATAAGATATCGAATTGGTCATCACTATAAAAATATAATATTTAATAAACAATCAATACAAGACATATTCTCAACAGCAGTTACAATGTTACATGAACATTTTCCTTACATTGCAAAAGTTATATATAGTGATGAAACAGTTGATAGTATTTTCTCTGATATCTAAAAATTAAAGCATCGTATAAAATCATTACAATTCCCAATTTCGTAACTAAGCCTTTTTTCACGAATGGAGAAATTCCAATTATTGAAAACGGAATGCCTTGTGAAAAGATAGATTATAACGCATTTTCAGCAGATAACAAGAAGCATTTTCCACTTCGTAGTTTAGAAGATTTGTTTCAAAAATCCGATAATTATATTGCAATTGAGTCAATTGATTATGAGAATGAAACAATGGAAATCAATGTAAAATTTGATGGAAAACTTACAGCAATGAAATCTAATTATTTTCAGTTATTAACGATTACGTTGTAAAAAATTTCGTCCTGCAAATAATGTCATATTTATTCAAAAAATCAAGTCTAAAATCCATTGACAATGTTAAATTTATAAATTTAACATCGTCACAAATTCAAGGATAAAGTTATATAGAAACACTAAATTTGGCGTAATAATTTCTTGTTTAAATAGCAACACGTTAAATTATCAAATAATAAGCTGCAAATAACTATGAATGCCATTATTGAGCTTTTCTTAAAAATATCGAATATTGGAGTAGAACCTCACTTAACACGAGGTGATTTGCGACAGCTTAGATTAACGAACGCATTAGGATTTTTATCTTTATTATGCACCTTGCCTTTTACGATTATTTATACCATTAATGGAAATTATGTAAATAGCTTACTTTGCCTTTTTGTACTTTTATTTTACGTCTTTATCCTATATGCAAATCACAAAAAATGGTTTTATGTAGGGAAATCATTACTATTATTCATTTCAAGTATCTTACTTTTCATCGCTTGTATCATTCTTATCAATGACGTTAAATTGCATTATATGTATTTTCTTTTAGGCACACAAGCCTGGATATTATACAATGTAAAAAAGGACAAATGGTTAATAGGAATAAATATTCTAATTACAATTACACTGTTCATTATTTTAGAACGATATCACGATTCATTTACGTTTTTTGAGGATTATTATCCTGTTATTAATAAAGATTATATCGTTGTTTTGAACTTCGTGATTTTTACGATTATTATTTTTTCAATTAATGTTTTAATGGGTTATTTTGCTTGGGAATATGAGGAAAATGATAAAGAACTCAAAGACTTATTGAAAGAGCAAGAAAAGGATAAACAACAAATTGAACTGACGAATAAAGAACTCAAAAAATCGCTAAACGAATTGGAACAACTCACTTATGCTTCTTCGCATGATTTGAAAACGCCGCTTCGTGGAATCATTAGTTTTGCACAATTACTTAAGCGTCGATATGGTAATCAATTAGACGAAGATGCGAATGAATATTTAGATTATATCTCGAAAGAAGCTAACCGTCAATATGAGCAAATAGAAGGACTTTTGAGCTATTTAGTAACAAATAAAGAAGAAAAAGTAATTACCGAAATTTCTACGAACGAGGTTTTGGATAGTATAATACAGTCATTTTTGGGCGTTATTCAAGAAGAGGAAGTTACGGTACGAAAAGAAAATTGTCCAAATATCGTTTTTGATATTCATAGCTTCAAACAAATATTTTATAACTTAATTTCTAATGCCTTAAAGTTTGCACATTCTGACCGAAAACTTATCCTTCATATCAATTGTGAGGTAAAAGAAAATTTTTATATATTCTCAATTACAGATAACGGAACAGGATTCGACATGAAATATCACGACCAAATATTTGGACTTTTTAAAGTACTTTCTCCTAAAGATAGAGAACAAGGTTCGGGAATCGGACTTGCTACTTGTAAAAAAATTATTGAAAGTAATGGAGGCAAAATTTGGGCGAAATCTGAACTAAATAAAGGTTCAACCTTCTATTTTTCAATTCCTTTTGAGTAATAATTTGGAATTGCGATAAATAATAAAGCCTATGAAATCCTGTTAATTCTGTCAAAATATTTATTGAAAACCTTTCAAATAATTAAAATTTATTCAAAATATTCATATTCAAAAATTCGCATTTCAGGTTTATCTCCAGGACTGTACTTTTCATCATCTTGTTGCTCAAACGAAAATGTTTCAATATTTTCTTTTATCAATAAATCATTTGTATCGTACTCAAAAGTAGATTCGGAAGTCAAACGATTGTAGTAAAAAACTTTTTGAGATTGATTTCGTAAACGATTGTCATAAGTCGTTTCGATGCGTAAATATTCGTTGCCTTCTTCCTCAATCTTAAACAAAAACGGTAAACCATTTCTATGAAAATGTTGTGTGTATTTTGTGATTTGTGACCAATCAATTTCTTTTGGTATTTTATCACGATAACCAACGATACCAATCATTTCAAGATATGCTGAATTTGTATTTTCTTGATTCAATAAATAAGTTACAGGTCGGAGATTATCATGTAATATTTTAACCAATATATTGTTATTATCAAACGTGTAATATGTTGTGTTTGAATTGTATTCATCGCCAACTGAACTCACTTTTTTTAATAACCAATTATCATATTCGTACTTTACAAAAGTAGTATCCATATAGATGAAATTTTTACTCCATTTAATATATTCTAAAGACTTAATCTTACCTAAAGTATCATAATGTGTAATCTGTGAAATATGATTTTTACCCTTATGAACATCATAAACAAATTGCGTTTTAACTTTTGCTTTCCTATTTCGTTCATAACCTTTGAGCATAGTTTCGTAAGGAGAATTATTGTTTTGAATTGATTTTGTTGGAATACACGCAGCAAAAATTACAACTGGAAAAATTAAAAATAGGATTAGACGATTCATAGAAAGTCAATTTTTAAAAGTTGTTGAATCTAATTTTTACTGACAAATGTAAGTAAAGATTTTATTGCTTTTCTAATATTTTGGACATGCTCTTACTTTTCTAATCAAAAAACAGATTATACAACATTCAAAATTTCTGCTTTATGACCGATAACAAAGACAAACTGATTAAGCAATTATCATCAAAAAAGTAATTACAAATTTATCATAGACTTTATTCTAATGTCATTAAGAAACAACAAAAATAAAATCATTTTCCACACAAACTTTCCTAAATTTGTGAAATGTGGACAGAAACTCAAATCCTACAATTAGCACCTGATGCACCGACTGCAAAACGTGGTCAGGGTTTAGCTTCTATGGGAAAATGGCTGACGTTAGAAAGCGATGGAGATGCAATTTGGGGCGAATGCAAAGGCAGCGGAAAAAAGCCGTATTTTGTCCAAATGGATTTAAAGAATCCTGCCTTTAAATGCTCTTGTCCTGCTCGAAAATTTCCTTGTAAACATTCTGTTGCCTTGGCGTTGTTGTTTGTCCGTGGAGGAGAAGGATTTATGCTAAAAGAACCGCCCGAAGTTGTCAAAACTTGGATAGAAAATAGGACAAAACGATTCGAGAAAAAGGAAGAAAATCTTGATGAAACATTGGCGAAAGCCGCAGCAGAAAAAGCAAAAGCAACTGCCGAACAAAAGGCGAAAACACTCGATAGTCGGATTAAGAATATTCAAGATGGCTTGCCAGAATTAGAAACTTGGCTCTTAGATACAATTCGTGAAGGCATCGCTTCCATCGAAAAAAATGCACATCAAATTTGTGAAGATATTGCAACCAGAATGTCGGACGCAAAGATGAAAGGCATGGCAACTCGAATCCGTGAAATTCCGCTGATAATAGGCAGTTCAGACAATTGGATTGAGAAAGTCACGGCTCGTTTGGGAGAGATCTATCTATTTATAAATGCCTTTCGGCAATACGAAAACTTACCCAAATCCTTACAAGATGAACTCAAACAAACCGCAGGAATTAATCTTAAAAAAGAAGAAATCCGAATAGATAAAGGTGTCAAAGACAATTGGTTGATTTTAGGAAAATCAGAAGGTCAAGACGAACTTAATCCACGTATTTACTTCCGTAAAATATGGCTTTGGGGCGAACAACATAAACGCCCAGCGATGATTTTGGATTACAATTTTGGCTCGGCAAGCTTTCCGCATACTTTCATTTTAGGCACACAATTTAAAGGCGAATTGGCATTTTATCCTGGTACTTTTCAGTTACGTGCTTTAATCAAAACTCAAGCACAAACTGGCGGACTTATTGAGTTTTTTCCAGGTTATGATAATTTTGATGCGTTTTTATTGGCTTATGCCAATGCAGTTTCCGAAAATCCTTGGCTTCGTAGTTTTCCTTGTGTCTTATCGGACGTTCGACCGATGATTGAAAATGGTCAATTGATTGTCGCTGATAAAAATGCACAAATGGTTAAAATTCAATCGGATAGCGATAATGTCATGGGTTGGAAATTGATTGCGTTAAGCGGCGGACATACAATGGATATTTTTGGAGAATGGAATGGTGAAAATTTAGTACCGTTGAGTGCTTGTGTTGATGGGAAGTTTGTGAACCTTAACAACTAACGTAAAACAAAGAACGAACCTAAAAGCCGAAAAGAATTCCGTCATACCGACGAAGGTCGGTATCTCCCAATATTTTGTTTTGGAAGATTAAAAAAGAAAATAATCTACTTAAAAGCCAACTAATATTGACTTTCAAGTTCACCATCAAACCAACATTTTAGAAGTTTAAAAGACTT
>JBGCFH010000066.1:0-11783 GCA_045106825.1 Saprospiraceae bacterium
ACCGTTGTGCGTCATACAGAAAAATAAAAAATAGCTAAAAAAATGATTGAAATAATAATGTTCTACCTGTTTGCTTTTACTGCATTAATGGTAGGAATAGCAGTTGTGCCAATGACTTTTAGAGAGAGCACACCTATTAAGATGTTCTATCAACATTACTTCATTCGAAAACCTATAATTTGGATAATTTTTATTGGTTTGATAATTTGGACTTTAATTCTATACACAGAACAAAATGAATTTCCTCTTTGGTCAATAATTCCTTTAGTAGTTACTGTTATAGCAATGTTTTTAACATATAAACTACACCCAGAAAGTGCATTTAAAGCTGTTGACTACCCCAAATTCGCAGAAGACATTTCGAATTTACCAATAGATGACGACAAAGAAATTGCAGTTATTGAATTTAATGGAATAACAAAATGCTATCCTTTAGATTATGTAATGCACCATCACATAGTAAATGACAGATTTGATGATAAAATCGTAGCATTAACATATTGTGCAATGTGCAGGAGTGTCATTCCATTTGATGTAACTGAAATAGGGCCATTGTTTGTTACCGCGTTGAAAAATGGTAATATGGTTGTTGCTGACAGAAAGACAAAAACGTTTTTCCAACAATCTACTTTTCAATCAATGATAGGCAAATTACATCCAAGCGAATTAACTATGATTCCCTTTCAGATTCTATCTTGGTCTGATGTAAAAAAAACTATTTCCACCCCTATTGTTGTTAAGGTATCTAAAAAAGATTTTAGGGCATTTGAATTACCAATTCCAGGTGTTTGGGCTAAAGTGGTTTCTGGAGAAACTGTCCCTGGTCTTTCTAAGAAAAATCGTGACACAACATTTCCAGCTCGGACACGAATTATTGGAATAACTGATAATTCAATAAATGAAAAAGTAGTGTATCTAAGAAAAGAGGTTGTTAGTAAGAAAGTAGTAGTTAATCAAGAAAATGATTTTTTTCTTGTTGGAGTAAATAATGTCATCAATGCATTCAAGAACACTTTGGAAAATTCAAAACTTAATATCTCATTGGAAGATAATGGGATAGTAGATTTAAATAGCGGAACTCATTGGAATATTAGAGGAAAATATATTTCGGGGCTAATAAATCAAAATCTTGACCCGATAATAATATCTGATGAATATTGGTTTTCTTGGAAAAAATTTCATAAAGAATCAAAACTAATCAGATTATAAAAAATACGAATGAACAACAATGGCTCGTGCCGACACTTCGTGTTGTCACTGCGTTGTATGACTTACAGACCGCAAGCGGCTCGGACATCACACAACACAGTGACCGACACCGTTGACATCAATCCAATTCAATACGCTGTATTGAATTGAATCAATGTCGACGGTGTTGGTCACGAGCCGTTGGCTGTAATTATTAAGAAAGACTAATTAAAAAATATTATCAATGGAAACGATATATATTGCAGGAGGCTGTCTTTGGGGTGTACAAGAGTTCTTAAAGTATCTATCTGGCGTAGTTGAGACCGAAGCAGGTAGAGTTAATGGCTTGACCAAATCCACTAAAACAGCCTATGATGGTTATGCAGAATGTGTCAAAACAACTTTTGACGCTAAGGTTGTTTCAATTGAAGATTTAATTCATTACTTTTTAGAAATCATTGACCCTTATAGTATTAATCAACAAGGAAACGATATAGGAGAGAAATATCGTACAGGTATTTACAGTAATAATCAAAATCACTTATTAAAGGCAAAAAATTGTATTAAAACCATAGAACAGACATTAAACGATAAAAATCAAACGCAAAAAAAAATAGCTATTGAAGTACTTCCATTAACAAATTATATCCGAAGTGATGAAGAACATCAAGATAGATTAACTTTGTATCCCGAAGATTATGCTTATTGCCATATTCCTTTAGATGTACTACATAAGTATAAAAAGAACAACGCTTAATCAGCCTTTCTGAAAGTACTTAACTATTTCTCTCTTTTATTATATATTCATTAAATGCAAGGGAAGCGAAAATAAGGCTTCCACCAATTAAAACCTTCGTAAGGTCTGTTTCTTTATTCCATATAACAAGATTGACAATTAATCCTAATGGAACTAACGCATTATTCATAATCGCTAATGAGCCTGTATTGACCAAAACAACGCCTTTATTCCAAAAATAATAACCTGCTCCTGAAGCCACAGCACCAAGATATATTATTACGCCCCACTGAATGGATGTAGTTGGTAATTTTTCTGTTGAGCCAAAAATGAAAAAAGCAATCAATGCTACTAAAAACGCCCCAATAAAGAACAATCCAAAAATAGTATGTTTTGGTATATTTTCTAATTCAGGTGTAGATTTCAATAAATACTTGTAAGTAACTTGACCAACAGCAAAGCAAAGGTTCGCACCTTGCGTAATGAAAAAACCTAACATAACATTTTCACTAATGCTTGAATATTGAATATAAGCAGCTCCTAAAACAGCTATTAAAGCAGTCAATAAATGTCCTTTATGAAATCGCTTACTTAAAACATCACTTAATAAAGTAATGTAAATTGGTGTGAATACACTAAAAAGTAAGACTTCTGGCACAGTCAAAAATCTAAACGACTGAAAGTAAAAACAATACATTAAGCCTAATTGAACCGAACCAACTCCAATAAGACTCAAAATTGTTGCTGCTTTAATTTTTTTCAGCTTTAAAAAAGGCAAAAATATCATGGTAGCAATACCAATACGCATCAATACTGAAAACCATGCATCAACATAGCCCGAAAGATATACGCCAATTAAGCTAAACGAAAAAGCCCAGATAATAGTAACACCAAATAAATATTTCATAAATAAATCCTTGATTAAAATGAAAGGGTTCATTGACAATTTTTGCTGCCACTAAGATTTCGGCAAAAATTGTAAAAGAGCCAATGAAAATTATACAAAAAATTTCTTAGTTTCTAAATAGTCAAGTCTTATCCCGAGGACTCGTAACTCGTAACTATGGTAGTGGCTTTGCCACGTTAGGAATGGCGAATAAATAAATATACATTCTTTGACGAAGTATTTTTTGTCTTTGACCAGACGAAAACGTAGGTAATACACGTAGTATCAACGAGGATTTTTCAACAGTCTATCTCAAGACTTCGTGAAAATTCAAAGGCAAAAAAGACAAGACAAGTCAAGAGTATACATTTAGTTGTTTAACATTCCTTAGTATTGAGATAAAAATCCTGCGTCAAAGAACGTACATTTATTTTTCAATACTTACATACAAATCACCGCTAAAATAAGATATAAAAAGTTGTTAAATAAAAATATTTATCGTAATATTGCAATATAATAATTAATTAAGAAAAATGGGATTAACCAAATCAGAAATATTTACAGTAGAACAAAATAAAATAGCAGCTTTTGCAAAGGTCTTAGGACATCCTGCAAGGATAGCTATTTTGCAGTATTTACTAAAATCACAAACTTGTATTTGTGGTGATTTGGTAGAAGAAATTGGATTAGCACAAGCTACCATTTCACAGCACTTAAAAGAATTAAAAAAAGTGGGATTGATACAAGGTACTATTGACGGAACAAGCGTTTGTTATTGTATCAACCCAATGACTTGGGCAGAAGTGCAAGAGATATTAGCTGCTTTATTTGGGCAGTTGAAAATGAATAATAATTGTTGTTAGTATTTTTTTAAAATATACAATCGTAATATTGCAATAAAACAATAGAGTTATGAACTTATCAGAAGTAAAAAAAGTATTGAAGGGTTTGGAACGATTGGAGTTTCAATTACCAAATGGAACATTAGTACCATCACATTTTCATGTGACAGAAGTTGGACAAATCGACAAACACTTTATTGATTGTGGTGGAGTGGTTCGCCATGAAAAAGTAGTAAACTTTCAACTTTGGAATGCAAATGATTATGACCACAGATTGCATCCCGAAAAACTTTTTAGCATCATTGAGCTATCTGAAAAGGTTTTAAAAATTGAAGATGCGGAAATAGAAGTTGAGTATCAAGGGCAAACGATTGAGAAGTTTGGTTTAGACTTTGACGGTCAAAAATTTTTTTTAACAACCAAAAAAACCGACTGTTTAGCAAAAGATAATTGTGGTATTCCTTCCGAAAAACTTGCTAAACCAAAAATCAAGTTATCACAATTGAAAGAATTACAAACAGTTTCATCGGGTTGTTGTCAGCCAGAAAGTGGCTGCTGTTAAGGTATGAATTTTAAAAAACAAAATATGGAAAGAAAGCAAATATTTGATAATATTACAACATTTTGTAAAGCTCGTGAAGTAGAATTTGATACTATTTCGAAAGGAAGACAGGCTCAATTGAAGGTGTTAAGCGATTATTTAAGTGCAAAATATCAAATAGGTGAAACACCAAAAGTTATTATCATCTGTACGCATAACTCTCGTAGAAGTCATTTGGGGCAACTTTGGTTGGCAGTTGGTGCAGATTATTTTGGATTGCCCCAATTAGCAACTTATTCGGGTGGAACAGAAGCAACTGCATTCAACCTAAGAGCCGTAGCTGCTTTGCAGCAAGTCGGCTTTGATATTCAGACAGCAGACAACGAAGCAACTAACCCACGATATGAAGTCAAATGGTCGGATAATATGCCGCCTTACATCGCTTTTTCTAAGAAATACGAAAATGCTCCTAATCCGACTAAGGGTTTTGTGGGCGTAATGGTTTGCACCGATGCAGATGTCAATTGCCCGATTGTTTTTGGAATGGATTTGAGGTTGACGTTGCCTTTTGAAGACCCAAAAGCCTTTGATAATACAACACAAGAAGCTCAAATGTATGGCGAAAGATGTGAGCAAATCGCAAGAGAGTTTTTGTTTGTGTTAAAAAATGTGAAATTGTAAACATTTGATGAAAAAGTATTTAGCGGAAGCGATAGGAACATTTGCTCTTGTTTTTTGTGGAACAGGAGCAATTGTTATTAATGATGTGACTAATGGTGGAATTGATGACGTTAAATAATTTTTCTTAATTCTATCTCTTATTTCAGTACAAGACAAATGAATAAAATTTATTGAATAAGTTGAATCAATCCTTTTTTACTATTAGCTTTATCGCTGGCATTGAAAATGTAAGAAAATGAATTATCAAAGAGGATTAAATAAGGTTTATAAAAAAATATTAGGCATTCAAAATGTAGGAAATGTAGCTTCTTATATTCCAGAATTAGGAAATGTAAATCCAAATCATTTTGGCGTTCATTTGGCAACGACAACGAATAAACAATATGCCGTTGGTGATAGTGAAATCTCGTTTTCGATTCAAAGTATTGCGAAGGTTTTAGGATTGACATTGGCGTATAAAAGTCAAGGTGGAGAACTATGGAAAAGGGTAGGAGTCGAACCTTCCGGAACGCCTTTTAACTCATTGGTGCAGTTAGAATACGAAGAAGGCATTCCTCGAAATCCATTCATCAATGCTGGTGCGATTGTGATTTGTGATATTTTGATGAGTATTTTTGATAATCCGAAACAGGAATTATTAGATTTTGTTAGAGGTTTAGCTCAAAATCCTAAAATTGATTTTGATAAAACGATTACAATATCAGAGAATAAGACGGGTTTTCGGAATCGAGCGTTGATAAATTTGATGCGAGATTTTGGCAATATTCATAATGATATTGATGCTGTTTTGGATTTCTATTTCAATCTCTGTTCTATTAAAATGACGTGCAATGAATTGGCAAACACCTATTTATTTTTGGCAAATAATGGCAAACATACAATTACTGGCGAACAGATTTTAACTGAAAGTCGTACAAAACGTATGAATGCAATTATGCAAACCTGTGGTTTTTATGATGAAGCTGGTGAGTTTTCGTATAAAGTCGGTTTGCCAGGTAAAAGTGGTGTTGGAGGCGGAATTGTAGCGATTCATCCAAAGAAATATTGCATCGTAGTTTGGAGTCCAAAACTGAATAAAAAGGGCAATTCTTATCGTGGAATGCAGTTTTTAGAATGGTTTACAACCGAAACTGCTTCTTCTATTTTTTAAAATTATATTTGTGCCGTATTAAAAATATGGGTTGTTTGACAATTTTTACCAGTAACGGCTGTCTTTAGCTGCCGTCTTTGTTTGAAATTGTTTACGGTAGCTAAAGACAGCTGCTACGTAAAACAATAATTTTTGCTTTTGGCAAAAATTGTCAATGAACCAAAATATGTAGCTTAAAAATATTCCTTTATTATTTATAAATTATCATTATAACCATGCGTAAATTTTTTTTTAGTGAAAAAAATATGATGATAGCGATTGGTATTAATGCTATCGTTATTTTCTGTTTGAGTTTTCCTCATTTAGGTGAATCTTTTTTTTGGATTGTTTTAGATAATATTTTCATTGTCTTTTTCTTAGTTGAAGCGATTATTAAAATAAAGGCTTTAAAGTTTAAAAATTATTGGAAAAACAAATGGAATAAATTCGATTTTATAGTCGCAGTCGGTAGTTTACCGTTGTTGTTTCCAAAGTTATTAGAAGTGATGGCAGCACAAGGTATTGACCCTTTTATTATCGTTATGTTGCGTCTATTTCGATTGTTACGATTGGTTCGATTCTTTTGGTTTGTACCGAATTTGGCACACTTGCTTCGAGGCTTATCTCGTGCGTTCAAAGCATCAATTTTTGTCTTAATTATTTTATTGTTTTTTAACTTTATTTTGTCCATTTTGACAACACACTTATATGGAAAAATAGCACCTGATATGTTCGGTAATCCCTTGCATTCTTTCTATACGATTTTCCAATTATTTACTTTAGAGGGTTGGAATGAAATTCCTCAAACCATTGCAGAAGCTACGGATAACAAGACAACGATATTTTTTACTCGAATGTATTTTGCTTTTATTGTCTTGATTGGTGGAATTTTTGGTATGTCACTTGCCAATGCTATTTTTGTTGATGAAATGACGTTAGATAATAATGAAGCTGTTGAGGAAAAGTTAGATAAATTGGAGATTCAAATTCAAGAATTAAAAGCTTTATTAGAAAAAAATAATAGCTCAGAAACTAATAATTCTGAAACGAATGATTTGTCAGATAACGATTTGCGAAGGGAGTAATTTAAAAGCTAACAAATTATGAAAAAAATAAAAATTATTACATTAATTTCGATAGCATTGTTTATCAATAGTTGTATTACACACAAAGCAACTTTTGATGGAAAAGCATTAGAATCGGTTAATATTTCAAGCACTGATTTTGATGGAAATCAATTGAAAGAACTAACAAAATATATTGCAGATAGCTCAAATACAACGGCTTTGGTTGTTTTACAAAACGGTAAATTATTGTATCAATACGGTGATATTACAGCAGTCAGTTATCTTGCTTCGTGCCGAAAAAGTGTGTTGAGTATGTTGTATGGAAAGTATGTTGACGATGGTACAATTGATTTGAATACGACAATTGGTGAGTTAGGAATTGATGAAAAAGATGGGTTGTTACCAATAGAAAAACAAGCAACAATTGATCATATTATTAATTCTCGTTCAGGTGTTTTTCATGAAGCTGCGAATGGAGGTTATGACAAAAGTAATTTTAAGGAAAGAGGAAGTGTCAAACCTGGAGAATATTATGTTTACAACAATTGGGATTTTAATGTGGCAGGATATATTTTTGAAAAATATGCAGAGAAATCTATTTATGAAGAAATCGAAGAACAACTTGCAATTCCATTAGGATTTGAAGACTGGAATATTAAAAACCAACGTAAATATCATCGCAAAAAGAAATCTCAATATCCTGCTTATCATATGTATTTTTCGACTCGTGATATGGCAAAAATCGGTCAATTGATGCTCAATGAAGGCAAATGGAATGGTAAACAATTGATTTCTAAATCTTGGATTGAAAAAAGTACAACAACCGTTACACCTCACAAAACCTTAGTCGAACGATATGGCGAACCTCAATCTTTTACTCCAAAGTTTTCTTATGCTTATATGTGGTGGTTAGTCGATGACTATAATGATAACTTGATGTTTGAAGGTGCTTATATGGCTTCTGGTTATGGCGGACAGTTTATATTTGTTATTCCTAAATACAATATGGTGATTGCTCATAAAACAACGTTGAACTTACGGACAAAACTGGGACTTTCTTACAAAGCAACCTATGATTATATGTTTTATGAAATTGTAAATCGATTGGTAAATGCAAAAAAATAAGTACAAATCCTCAACGCATTAATCGCCTTAATTTTTCTAAAATAGTTTTTCTTTTTGTTAAATTAAGTTGGTTGGTGCGTTTGTATTCATTTGCATCGCCTAAGACAAAAAATCCAAACAAGACAGTAATAACGGCTAATGCTGCAAATAAAAAAGCAAAACTATAACCGTTTATCCCAAATACTAAAGCAATTAAACCAGCTGGAATACCAAGGGCAAATATGCGTAAACCTTTGGAAATAGAAGGCGCACCAAGTTTGATACGAGAAGATTTAAAAAGTTTGGTATAAAAAAATTCGTCGATAATGTCTAAGTGTTCCTCATAATTACCTTTTAGGTCGTTAAGAGTTCGTTCAATAGATTTGGACAAATCTTCATTGTTTAATACCGTTAATAATTCGATTCGTTCTTTAAAATAATACTTTTCAAAGCGATGTAATTCTATTGCTTTACGAAATTCTTTAACACTAATATTCAATAAAAAAATAGCATAAGTAAGGAACAAAAAGCCAAATAATAAACTCCAACCATCGCCGCCGTTATTCCAATAAAAATCTAATCCATTGAAAAACCAAAACGAAATTAGACCGAAAAATATAAACCTAAAAATTGCTCGAAATCGCATCGGACGACTTTTTTTACGTTGTGTTACAGCGTAGAATGCAGTATATTCAAGTATTTCGGTATATTCGCCTTCCAAATGAAGCAAATCATATAAAGCATTCGGCAGGTCAATATTAATAAGTTCATGATTTTGAAAAATAGAATTATCAATATCTTTTTCTGCTACAATTGTAGCAAAAATACGATTGTCGTGTTCTTCAATTTGCAAATTGGTATAGCAATGCGGACAAGTGACGTAAACTTGCCGATTCTGAAATTCTAAATCATGACCACAATTGTTACAGATTATTTGCATTTATTGACTTAGTTTTTCTTTAAGTTCCTCTATGATTTCTTTCCTGTTATTTAATAATGTCAGGTATTTAGAAGTGTAATTACTGCTTTTATTAATAATAGAAGCAAACTGAATGATTATTATGGTAATAATTGTAATTATAGAAATAGTAACGCTCGAAACCATTAATTCTTGATAAGAAACCATAAAACCAACCAATGTAACTATTATTACGATGAGTCTAACACCTTGTGATAGCATTGGTGTAAGGATATTGATTTTTACTTTATCAAATAAATTAATGTAAAAAAACTTTTCTCGTATATCTAAATGTTTCTTTACGTTTTTTGAATAATTAAAATACCAAGTGTTCAACTCATTGGATAATTCAATATCTTGAACTTCTTTATTTAGGATGGCTTGTTCTTTAAAATAGTATTTTTCAAATTGTCGAAATCGCCACGACTTAATAATTTCTTTTATACCGACATAAACTAAGAATCCGCCATAAACAATAATAAGTACAGAAATCCAATTAAAGACATTCGGAGATAACCAAATAGCAATTATCAAAAGTCCAGTAATGAACCGATAAATTCCTCTCGACATAACAGGACGAAATTGTTTGCCGACTAAAAGAGAACGAAAGAAATTCTCTTCCATTTCTTCATTATATTCCAACTCCAAATGTAGTAAATTATACAATGGTTTGAAAGATTGAATCGTTGTAATCTGATTTAAAGACATAAACAAAGAGTTGTTTAAATCAGGATTTTCTACAATAGTTGCAGTGATTGTATTGTCTGTTTCTTCAATTTGCAAATTGGTATAACAATGTGGACAAGTGATGTATATTTGTTGATTTGGAAACTCTAATTCGTGACCACAATTGTTACAGATTATTTGCATAAAATCTATTTCTTGTCAAGTGAATAAAATGAACATTTGTCTACCGTTTCTGACACTTTGCTACAAATTTTTTCAACGAAATAATTTTCTCTATACATAATGAATCAAGGCTTTTCTCACTACTTGCCATTCATTATTATTGTAAATTGCTAAACCTTTTTCGTCTGTAATAATTTTCGTAGCACTTATTGGAATAATCGCATTAGAGCGACAAACAGGTTTTAAATACGTTTCAGGATCGTCTAACGCACGTAACATCGTAGCGACATCATCAATGATTTCAAATTCTGCTTGTGTCGCAGTATCATCTAAGAGTCGGAATTTATAAACCGTATGTGTCCGACGAAACTCTTCAGATATCTGATTGACACTGAAACTTCCTTCTTGAGAAGGAATCGGAAAGTAAAACTCTTGAAGTATTGGTGCTAATTGTTCTTCAATCTCTTCAATTTCGGGTTCTATTGCTGCATTTTCTTCGATAGAATGTTCGACTTGTTCCGTGATAATATCTGTTGCGTTTTTCTCAAAATCTGTTGTTCTATCCAAGCTATCATATCGAAAATGTAGTTGATTAAATTCCTCTTTTAAATCGTGATGTTCTTCTTTAAGATCTTCGATTCTTTTACTAAGTTTTTCTAACAAATCTTTAGTTGCATCATCATCTATCTGAACCGATTGAAGGTCTTGATTAACAGTATAACGAGGCATTAGACTTCGGATGAAATAAAATGCTAACAACCCAAACATTAATAAAGAAAACAACCATAAAATATCTCGACGACTAATAATACCGCTTTCGCTGTAATCTCTGGTACTAAAGCGATTCGGATTGTTATCTTCTAATCGTTCTTCATAGTCATAGTCCGAATCTTCATCGGGTTCGGCATAGTCGTTTTCTGTGATTTCAGGAATAACAATTGCGTCATCTTGACCATTCTCAATCATCAAATCAGGTACTAAATTCATTTGAAGCTGATTGAGGATATTTCGGCGTAAAGTCGGAAAAGAATGTGCATGATTTTGTTTAAAATCCCTAATTTTATCAATTGAAAATAACTTACTATCTAATACATTGTAAATATCTTCTTCATCTATTTCATCACCTGGCGAAAACTCATTATTATATTCTTTCTTGAAGGAATTGATAGCCGACGCTAACTTCTTCGTTCCGCCCATATCATTTTCGGTCAAAAACGTATATAATTTCGGTGCAAAATCATCTTCTAAACCACCACAATTCGGAAACGCTGCAACATATTGTTCATATATATCATTGTTAAATTCTTTGATAGATTGCTTCGCAAATTCACAATTGACATAATCGACAGATTGATTGAAAAGTGTGCGAGAATCCGTCTGAGCATAAGTGAAATGATAACATGCTGCCAGAAAAAAGAAAATCCAACCGACACGAACCAGAATGCAAGAAATATCCATGCACATAAATTGTAGCCGAATTTGATGAATGAATAATCTGATATATTTATTCGTTTTTTCCATTTTTTAAAAGTAAAAAGTATGTTGTGAACTTACCTATTATAAATAGTTACAATTACAATATTATAAAAAAAAATGGTAAGAATTGAGAAATTCATGTTTCCTAAACTTCAAAAGTTTAGGAAACACAAGTCTTGAGCAATATTTTAAGTACATTACCAAAAGTAATCACGTATTCTAACTCGTACTTTTTCCGTTCTACTTCATTAAAAAATATTCATGTAACTCGGCTATATTCACATTTTTTAAAATCGTAGAACAAAAAAATTATTTCGCTATAATAC
>JBGCFH010000067.1:0-18974 GCA_045106825.1 Saprospiraceae bacterium
CAATTGCAATCTTTGGATTTGAGAAATAATCAAATCACGGATTTTTCCTTTTTAAGCGGTTTGACACAATTGCAATCTTTGTATTTGAGTTCTAATCAAATCACGGATATTTCCTTTTTAAGCGGTTTGACACAATTGCAAACTTTGGATTTGAGTGCTAATCAAATCACGGATATTTCGGGTTTACTGCCTTTGATTGAGTTAGGAAAAATGCAATTGACTTTAGAAGAATATAATTGGAAAGGTAAAATAAACTTATATAACAACCCAATCCAAAATCCACCAATTTCAATAATCGAAGAAGGCAATGAAGCCGTTATCAACTATTTCAAACAAATAAAAGAACAAGATACTTTTCCATTATTAGAAGCCAAATTACTCATCGTTGGCGAACCTGGTTCTGGAAAATCATCTTTGATGAAAAAGTTAGTCGATAATACTTATGTGATTCCGAAAGATGGCGACAAAGCGATGAAAAGTACAATTGGAATTAATATTCATGAAGGTTGGACTTTTCCGTATTATAAAGATAATTCGCTTGATTTTATAACCAACTTATGGGATTTTGGTGGTCAGGAAGTGCAGTATATGACGCATCAGTTTTTTATGACACCTCGGTCGTTGTATGTTTTGGTGGCGAATGATAGAAAACAAGATACGGAATTTGATTATTGGTTTCGGATAATTAATCTGTTAGGTCGAGAAAATCCAAATGAATGTAGTCCTGTTTTGGTGGTTTTGAATGAGATTAATTACGAAAGTAAGATTACGAATTTCAATATTGGTGATTATCAAAAGAAATATCCTCAGATGAGGATAAAAATGGAAACGGTTGATTTGTCGGAAGCGGATGGACGATTTGAACGAGTGCAGGAAACGATTCAAAAAATGGTTTGTGAATTGCCACATATCGAAGAACCTTTGCCGAGGTTTTGGATTCCGATTCGAGAAAAATTGATTGAACGAAGAAAAATGGATAATCATATCAAATGGTCAACATTTAAAAGAATTTGCGAAAGCGAAAATTTAGACGAAGAAAATGATCAAAAGTATTTGAGTAAATATTTGCATCGTTTGGGCGTGATTGTGCATTATTACGATGATTTTTATTTGAAGGATTTTGTGATTTTGAATCCGCAATGGTCGGTTGATGCGGTTTATTGCGTTTTGTCAGACAATCGAGTGATTAAGAATAATGGAAAATTTGCTCAATGTGATTTGGCAGATTACTGGAAAACATACTCAGAGGAAGAACGTCGAAATTTATTGAAGTTAATGCTAAAAGAGCATTTTGAAGTTGCTTACGAAATTAAAAATTCAAGTGTTTATATCGCACCACAATTATTGACGACAACAACGCCAACGTATGATTGGAATAGTCAAACAGCGTTAAAGTTTCGATATCAATATCCGTTTATGCCAAAGGGTTTGATTGCACGATTGATTGTTCGTATTAATGAAAATATTGCGGCACACGACGGAATGGATTTGGTTTGGAAAAAAGGTGTTGTGATCACAAAGGATAATTGTCATGCTCAAATTATTCAAAAAAACACGAGAGAAAACCACGAAGTCATTGATATTGAGGTGAATGGCGATAATTATTACAAAAAGTTTGTGCTGAAAACGGTTTGTGATGAAATTGAAAATATTCATAAAAAGTCGTTTGAATATATTGAACATGATAAAATGATTCCGTGTATTTGTAATAATTGTAAAGAAAATGAAAACCCATATTTCCATGAATATGATTTTTTATTGGATTTACATGAAGCAAATCGACCGACAACAATTTGCCGTTTTAATGTTAAAAATGATGTTTCTATTTTAGCCTTATTAGAAGGTGTTTTTGATAATAAGAAAATGCGTCAAATTACAGAACAAAAACATCGTGGTCGTTTTTTGGTTGAAGGAAGTGAGGAATTTATTGATAAAATGACAAATCAATATTTAGCGAAAGCGGACAAGAAAACAAGTATAAAAGATATTAAAAAAGAACCACTTGATGATATTCCGTTACTCAAAGAAATGTTGGAAGATGGCGAAATCATAGAAGTTTTGGATATTTTAAAGCCTAAAATTTCTGATGACAAAATCCTCATTTTAATCAAAACTCGTTTACAAAATGGTAAATCAGAAAGACGAAAAGGTACGATTAGTCGAGAAGTCTTGAATGAATTGAAACAGCAAATTACAGCGGATTTATTGGAGATGATTGAGGAATGGTAAAGAAAATTCGACTTTCGAAGTTATTTGTAAAATCACTAATTCAACATAAAAAAGGTTTCAATCCATTGTTTTTCAAGCATTTAGCATCAATAGATTAAAACCTTTTCTGTATTTCAAAAGATTTAAGGCTTCATTTTAAGCACTTACTCAAATTCTTGGATATACAACAAATTATCAATTTTAGCATCTTTAGAAGTCATAAATGACAACTCATAATATTGATCTGTTCTCCAATGTTCGATAAAGTTATCATAATATTTGCTACCAGGATTTCCTGATTGTCCACCTGGATAAACGCCATAAGCTTTTGGTGTTTTTCCTAATTCTACGACCATTCTCCATGAAGGACCAGTTGAACCAGTTATCGCATTCGGTGCATATCTGTTACCGCCAACATCAATATTTGTGTGTCCGAAAGGCAATAAAGATTTTCCTGCTAAGTGCAAAATATTCGTACTCTTTGTATCTCGCCAAGTTGGGACTTCACCTCCAAAATCTTTTACCGTTCTTTGAAACGCCATCATCGCTACATCTGCAAAGGTTTCTTCTCGTGTAGTCGTTTCCACAATATCGAAATACGGCGATAAAGGCATATCACGCATTAAGGCAATTGTTCGCCATAATTCAGGTGTTTTGATTGGTAATTCTTCTTTATATTTCAATATTTCATCCCAAAGTAAATCGAAAAACGTATCGTACCAAGCATTAAAAAAAGTAGGTGCTGTTAAATCTTTTTCATAACGGAAATTCCATTTTTTCAAGTCTTCTAAAATATCAAATCCTGATGCGGAAAGTTTTGTAGAATCCATTTGAGCAATCAATAACGGCAACGCTTCCGCAGCAAATAAACTATAATTATCCGTCTGTAAATTCATCAAATCTTTTCGTTTCAAACTGTCCATTTCGGTTAGTTGCGAATTGATGTAACGGCCTCGATAATCTGCAAAACGACCGCTATAATAATATGGATAAGTTGGATCGGTTGAATGCTGATTGGCAGAAGACACAAAACCACGTCTTGGATTATAAACATGTGGATTATGTTCTTGTGGAATAAACCCTTTCCATTCTGTCGCAGACGTTGTTCCATCTAATACGAATCGACCTTGTTCCACTGATTTCAACGGATATGTTCCTTGACACCACAATCCGATATCGCCATTGCTACCAGCAAAACAGTAGTTTTGAGCAGGACAATGATAATCCTTAATCGCTTCTACAAATTCACCATAATTATCCGCTTTTGGTAATTTCCAAAATACGTCTAATTCATCACCTAAAGGTGCATCGTGAGCCAACCAACGCAAGGCTTTTCCACCTTTTGCGTGTATCGTATCTTCAAACACAACTGGTCCATGATGTGTATATCTTATTGTATCTAAAATGGATTCACCATTTCTAACTTTATATTCTTCAATGACTAATTCTACTTTGCGATATTCACCATCATATTTATATTCTAACCGTTTTTCATCTTTCCATTCGATTGTATACCAATCCAAAATATCACGACTAACATTCGTTTGTGTCCAAGCAATATTATCATTAAAACCTATAATTATATTTGGAATTCCTGGTAAGGTTACACCATAAACATTGTAATCTGAAGTACTTAATTGCATCTCAAACCAAATAGATGGCAAGTGAATTTTCAAATGTGGATCACCACACAAAATTGGGTTTCCCGAAAGCGTTTTGCTTCCCGCAACTGCCCAATTATTACTACCTAAAAATGGTGGTTGTTTCGGTAAAGCATTGTAAGATAAACCAGTTGAGTTCGGTACTGTACTTGCAGGGATTTTTACTGGATTAAAATTCCATTTTGTCCCTTTTGGAATAATCGGTGATTGCTGCGGATACCATTCTGGGTACAGAAAATCAAATTGTTCACGACCTAAAATTTCCAATAAATTAGTCATTTCAATATCCGAATCTTGACGAGCTAACGTGTTCGACATTGCTTTGACAAACAATGCTGTTTTCAAAGCTGTCCATTGCTCCGGTTTGTAACCCAATAATTTATATTCTAAAGGATAATCTTTTGGTTGCAATTGATTGATATAAGCATTTATACCGTTAACATAAGCTTGTAAATTTTTCCAACTTGATGATTTTTTCCATTTTTCAACAGTTTCTTTTGCACCTTGTGGCAAACCCATTCTACGGTTTTCTCTATCCATTTCTAAAGCTCGTTCACCAATGATTTCAGTCAAACGACCAGCCATTGCATGTGTCTGAAATTCCATTTGCCACAAACGATGTTGAGCAACAACATAACCTTGCATAAATGCCAAATCATTATCGTTTTCTGCAAAAATATGAGGTACTAATCGGTCATCATATACGACACTGGCTTTTCCTTCAAAACCTTCTATGTCTGTGATTTCTGGATATTTTTGAACTAAAGATTCCGCATTTTGCCAAAACCCTGAAAATGGATTGAGAAAATTTCCAAAAGCCGGTGTTTTATTCCCATCTACCGTTTGTGGATTACTCAAAAGATGGACTAATCCGACAGTAAGTGCGAGTGATAATAAAAATTTTATGTAACGCATTTTGGTTTATTTATTTTCGTTTAGCTTTTTTTGTAATTCTTGAATAAGTTTAGCTTGTGTTTCGAGTGCTTTCTGTTGTTCTACTAATTCTTTCTGTTGTTTTGCTAAAGCTTTTTCCTTAGCTTCCAATTTTTGTTGCAAATCAATACGTTCATCTTCAAAAAACGCATCAATCGTTCGCCAAGCTTCTTGTTCGATTTCTAATTGTTTACGAGTTTCAGAATCTGCACCAGAATAATGCAAAATATCAGTCGCAATTTTTAAGGTTTCTTCATCAACTTGATGTGGAAATTCTTTAATAACTTCCTTTTCATCAATAAAATAGGCTTGCTCAAAAATACTCAACAATTTATCTAACCTCGTTTTGTAACGATTTGTAATTCTGTTGATTTGCACAACATAACTATCATGTGTTAGGCTTTCGATAAAACCACTTTTGACATTCAAAATAGTTCCATCATTAATCAAATCTTTGTATTGACGTTCGACATGAACACAAGCCGTTGTTACTTCTGGCAAATCAAAACCTAACAAATAAATGGTCTTAATTGGCAAAGTCTTTTTTACACCATTAACCTTATCTTGTTTTTTGTATTGTTCTGCCAAATAGTTACGAAATCGCATAATATCGACTCGGTTTTTTGCCTTTTGAATCTCGATTAAAACCTTTTTGTTTTCACCATTTTCAGTTTTAATGACAGCGACACAATCCAACCGAAAAAGTCGTAAACCAACGAGTTCGTCCGTATAAGTAAACTCTTGCGGCATAACTTCAACCGATTCAACTGTTTGGTTAATCATCGTACTAATGAAAAATTTTGCAACTCGCTCATTTTCCATTAATCGTTTAAAAACAATGTCGTATATCGGATTTGCTATTAGCATGAAAGTTATAATTAATACGCTTCAAATTTACAACAAAAAACACTTCCTTTTATTAATATATGAAATTATATAAATACAAAATACTAATGTATGAAAAAATTTTGGTTTGTAATATTATCAATAATAATTTACACAAATTGTGAACAACCAGAAGCTCAAAAAGTATTCACAGGTGATAAACAATTCCGAACAACAGATCCTTCTCGGATTCGTTTTCACAATATGCGTTCGGTATATTATTATCGAGAACGAGCGAGAAATACCAAAATGGATATTTATAAACTCCGCAAGTTTGAAATGACGAAAGATAGACCTGTACTAATTCCTGTGATTATTAATAATTGGATGAAAGATGAGGCGTATTTGTTTTTTGAAAATAATTTATATCCATATTTTACAGACACAATTACCATAAAATACGAGCAGCAAACCGATTCTACTCAAGTTAAAGGTTTTTATGAATTGCCTCTAAGAAATAAGAAAAATCAATACGAATTCGGTGGTCAAATCTTTGAAAGTTTGCGTCGAGGAGATAATTTATTTATTAAAAATTCTAAAAATGAGTTTGTTCCGATTTATGATAATCCGACAGATAAATCTGCATTTATTACAACGATTAAAGATTATTATCGGTTGACGGAAGTTTATTGAAAAATTCACTACAAAGACACTAAGAACGCCAAGTTTTTTCTATATTCGTTTTTGATTGAAACTCAATCTAAAAACCCAATAAAATTCCATCATGCTGAATTTATTTTAGCATCTTCTGTATATTAAAACGCTATTTTTTGGAAAGATTCATTTTTTTGAATTTGAATTTTTTGAATTTTGTTATTTAGTGTTTGGGAGATGCTGAAACAAGTTCAGCATGACGGAAATTTTATGGTTTTAAGTAGTAAAATTGTTAGAATAAATTGTGGAAATACAGAGATTTATGCACAAAGTTCACTTAATCGCAATCGGCGGTGCAGCGATGCACAACTTAGCATTGGCGTTACAATATAAAGGTTACGAAGTTACAGGTTCGGATGATGAGATTTATAATCCGTCACGAGGAAGATTGGAAGCAGCAGGTTTGTTGCCCGATGAAATGGGTTGGAATGCAGACCGAATTACGGCAGATTTAGACACCGTTATTGTCGGAATGCACGCTCGAAAAGATAATCCTGAGTTGAAAAAAGCAGTGGATTTGGGTTTAAATGTCGTGTCTTATCCAGAGTTTATTTACCAAGAATCGGTGAATAAAACCAGAGTTGTTATTGGCGGAAGCCACGGGAAAACCTCGACAACTGCGATGATTCTACACGTTTTGAATTATTGGAATATTGATGCGGATTATTTGGTTGGTGCTCAACTCCAAGGTTTTGACAGAATGGTTCGTTTGTCTGATGCTCCGATTATCGTAATTGAAGGCGATGAATATTTGGCTTCGCCATTAACGCCAGTTCCAAAATTTCATTTTTACAAACCTCATTTGGCGATTTTAACTGGAATCGCTTGGGATCATATCAATGTTTTTCCGACGTTTGAAAATTACGTTTCGCAGTTTGAAATATTTGTAAAATCTATTGAAGAAAATGGAACTTTAGCATATTATACTGGCGATGATATTTTGAAAAAAATGTCAGAAGAAAACGGTCAACATTTACAACTGAAACCTTATAATACATTAAAACATACGATTAAAAATGGCGAGACTTTCGTCAATTATCGTGGACATAATAATGCGTTAGAAATATTCGGAAAGCATAATTTACAAAACCTAAATGCTGCAAGAATTATTTGTAATCAATTGAAAATCAACAATAAACGATTTTTTGAAGCGATTGAGAATTTCAGCGGTGCAGCGAAACGTTTGCAGCGAATTGTCAAGAATGAAACTAATGTAGCCTTTTTAGATTTTGCTCACGCACCAAGTAAAGTTCAAGCGACAACCAACGCTGTAAAAGCACAATTTGATGAACATCAAGTCGTTGCTTGTTTTGAATTACACACGTTTAGTAGTTTGAATGAACAATTCTTACATCAATACCAAAATGCAATGAATGCAGCTGATAAAGCTTTTGTTTATTTTAGCGAACATACCTTGAAAATGAAGCGTTTGCCGATGATTACAAAAGCACAAGTTGCAGAAGCATTTAATCACCCAAATATGGAAGTTTTCACAGAAACGGAAGTTTTACAGGAAAAATTAAAATCTATGAATTGGGATAAAAAGGTGTTGTTGATGATGAGTTCTGGGAACTTTCATGGAATTGATGTGAAGGAATTTTGTGGCGAATTATTAAGGTAAAACCAAGTTGAATTTGGTTTATTACAAAACGGAAGGCATTTTGAAAATGCCTTCCGTTTTACTTCTCGCAAAGTGTAACTTAGCGGTATTTTACAACATACCTTGAACTGCTTGCCAACTTCCACCATTATACACCTCAATTCCTTGTCCTTTCAAAGTAGAAGCCGCACTTCCACTTCTTGCACCTGAACGACAACAAGTCACAACTGGCTTATTATATTTCTTGATTTTCTTAATATTTTGACCAATTGTATTCAATGGAATATTGATAGCACCATCAGCGTGTCCACCCGAAAATTCTGCTGGTGTACGGACATCAATAATTACTGCACCTTTATCAATCGCTGCTTTTGCAGCATCATTTGTTCCGCCTAACATTGACTTTAAAAAATCGAACATTTTTAATAGTTTTTAGTATTTAATAATTAGTAATTAGTCAGATACAATAACTTTCACTGAACCATTTACAATACAAAACAACAACTATTTTTTTAATATATAAGTGATTGAAATTACATAAAACAAAAGTTATATTTTCTATTTAAAAACCGTTTATAACCTCATTTCTACCATTTATGAAAATAATAAACCGCTTATGAACTCTAACTAATTTATAAATAGTTTTTCTTGTTACTTCGTTTTATTATTTAATCAAAAAGCATCATAACATGAACAAAACTTATACATTATTTATTATCTTAATAATGAGTATTTCCAATGCTTTCGCACAAAAAGAACCTGTAAATTATTCTGTCTTATTCGATTACAATAAATCGGAATTAACACCAATAAATCAAACTATACTTGATGAAATTTTATTATTAAAAAACATCAAAAAAATCCAACTCACAGGTCATACGGACAGCGATGGAAATCAAGAGTACAATCTACAATTATCACAAAAAAGAGTAACAACGGTACAAAACTATTTAATCAATCAAGGCATAGTTTCTGAGCAGATTACGACAAACTATCACGGAGAAAACATCCCAGTTTCCAATAACGAAACAGAAAGCGGCAAACAACAAAATCGTCGTGTAGAAATCACTGTTTATTTTCAAGTAAAACAAAAAAGACAACCACCAAAAATTGTCATTAAAACACCAGAAATCATTGAAATTGATACGCCAGAAACGGTCGTTGAAGTTTTGGAAGATACAACGTTATTTATGCGTGGATTGCGAATTACGATGACAAAAAAAGATTTTAATGCTTATGACGGAACGCTTGAAATCGAACCAATTTTGACTGTTGATGATGCGTTAGCAAATGGTTTGACAACGATGACAACACGAGGCGATTTATTAGTTAGTGATGGAATGATAGCCATTAATCCTTTGCCAGATGGAGGTTGTTTAAGAAAACCAATTAAAATTTATTTTCCTGTCGAACCTTGCAGCCTTCCAGGAAGACGTAATAATTATATACAGGTAGGAAGTCAATGGCGTTTAGCGAATGGCAACGTTCGTAGAATTAAAAAAGTCAAAATTGATGGTATTGAATACTTTGAAATGCTCATTAAATGTCCTCTTTATCCAAAAAATAACGCTGACTTAAAAGTATATAGCTACGATGTAAAAGTCAAAGTTCCTCGCAAATATAAACTTCAATCCATTACTTATACAAACGAAGCACCTTTGGCAATTTATAAATATAGCCGTTCAAATCCTTCTTCAAAATTACTGGTTGATTTTCCAAGAAGTCTTCCTTGTACAACACCAAATATCTATGTTATTATGAAAAATAAAAAAGGAAAAATCATTGAATTACCACCTGTTACATTCGATGATTTTAGACATGGAATTAACAAACATTCTAATTATTCAGCACTGAAATATCGCATTAGAGTAATCTTTGATGAAAACAATAAGAAATACAAAAAGTATAAAATAACACGTCGATTGATTAGAAAAAAAGTCGAAAATGTAGATAAAAATTTGATATACAATTAGCATTAAAATTATAAAAGTGAGCAAGTTTTTTAAATTCACTTGCTCACTTATCGTTGATTATCAATATTCATGAAAAACTAAATCGGGTTCTCTGAAATTTTTTGTGATTAGAATAATTTTTATAAAAGTTAATTTAAATAAATTACTCTGAAGTTTCGAGGCAAGTTGTCACCGTCTGCCAATTCTTTAAATTTCCACAAAAAGTTTTCAAAGAACCAATTAATCCAACATTTTTTTCATCGAAATTCGCATCAACTTTTCCATATGTTGCTCCAGACTCAATTCATTTTTTTCCACAAAATCCTCCGGAATTTCAAACGCCGAACGATTAATATTTTTTAAAGTTTCCGCCCAATAATTGGGGTTTAATGTTTCCAAAACTTGCCCAACTTTTGGCGTAACAATCTCCTTCGCTCCTACTCTATCCGATACCAAAACTGGTGTTCCACAAGCCAACGATTCAGAAATAATTTGACCAAAAGGCTCGTATCTTGCTGGATGAACCGTAAAATCTGCCAAATGATAAATCATCTCTGGCGAATTCAAAAAGCCTAAAAATCGAACATTCGGCAAGTTTGTTTTTATATCCGGATAACCTGCGATAAGCAACAAAACATTTTCGTTTTTTAATAATTCAAACGTTTTTAATAAAATATCTAAACCTTTTCGTTTATGACTTGCCGACACAAACGCAAAAACTTTTGTCTCCACTTTTATATCATATTTTCGGCGAATAAATTTTCGTTCTGCTTCACTTGGTCGTGTAAAGTTTTTCATATTTAATGGTGGAAATAAGACATGAACCGTTTCTCGTTTTGCATTATAATATTCAATCATTTCTTCTTTTATCATCGAAGAAGCTGCAAAAATCAAATCATTGTGTTCACACGTTTTTTTATCCAAATAATGCTCTACATAATCCAAGATTCGCTTTCCCGTTTTGTTCATCGCTCGCAAATATCCTTCGTGATTACTCGGTGCTAAAACAGCATCTTGATAGAATGTTCGACCTAACGAAAAGGTAAAATCATATTTACCTGTCCCGAAACCTCGGCGATTTTTTTGGAAATAACGCTTCAATCGAAAATTAAACGCCAACATTCGCAACGGTTTAGGAACAATTCCAAGTGGTAATCGAACAATTTTAACCGATTTAGGAAATGTCACTTCTCCCTTATTTTTCGCACAAACAATCGTCACATCATGACCTTGTTCTACCAAATAATTTGTATAATTGATTAAACGAGTTTCTAAACCGCCTCGAAGCGTAATTCTATAATATATAAGTGCTATTTTCATAATGCTTTTTTCACGCAGATTTTTTTTATTAAAAAATCTGTGTGAGATGATTGTTTTGCAAAGCAAAACGTAATATTTTCATTTTTTAATTTAATAAAAGGTTTTCTCATAAAAAATTAATAATGCTAAAATCGTGCGTTTAATCGGATTCAAATCCGATTCTTTAGATGATTCATTATGAAGAAACACTCAAAAATATAAAGTTGAGTGTTTCATTAACCCTTTTTCTATCTATAGAATCGGGTTTTTAACCCGATTAAACACAGAATGTTTTTTATGAGAAAGCCCTTTAATTTAATATGATTCAAAAAATAATTTGCATACTTTAATTTTGATTTTATAGCAAAGACCTAATAGATTTTAAAAATCTATTAGATCTGATTATCAATAAGTTACAATATTTTGAATATATAAAAAATAACATTTTAAAAAATATATATGTGTGATACTTTATGAAAAAATCTTTGCAATTGCTTGTGTATTAGAGAATTGTTCCAAAAGTGTTTTTACAGTAACTGTAATCGGAACAGATAAAACCAGCCCTGGAATTCCCCATAAATAACCCCAAAGCATCAACATAACTAATACTACAATTGTATTTATTTTAAAAGATTGTCCCATGAGAATCGGTTCTACAACACTACCAAAAAGCAATTGAATAGCAAGTAAAATAAAGCCAAATAATGCCAAAGTTCCCAAAACATTGATTTCAACAAAAGCAAAAACAATAAGTAAAACAGTAACTATAAGTGATCCTAAAAGCTGAACATAGTTGAGCAAAAAGGCTAATAAGCCCCACAATAATGGAAATGAAACATCAAAAAAATAACAAGTTAAACCAAATCCTAAACCAGTACAAAGACTTGTAATTGATTTTACTTTTATAAAAGTAACAATGCTTTTTTCAATTCTTAAAAAAGTTTTAATAGATGATAGTCGATTTTTAAATAATGTATCTTGCATTACTTTTTGAAAATTCATCGAACCCGTCAACAAGAGAATTAAAAAGAAAGTCGTCATTAATATAGTCGTTATAGTATTTTGAATACTTTTGACAACTGAACCAAGGTTATTTTGAACAGCTTCGACTACTTTTTTATTTTTAACAATTGTTTTAAAATCATTATTCCTCAGTTGAATACCCAATAAATCTTCCGTAGAAACCAATAATCTATCAATTTTAACACCAGCAATATTCCAAAATTCTTGGTCAGCACTCAATACCTCATTCGTAGCTAATTGTCCAATTTTAAACATCGAAGTTAATCCAATAATGATAATTAAAGTAACAATTGCTAAAGAACCTTTTTTGGGTATTTTTTTACTGTTTAACCAACGTAAAATAGGTGAAAAAAGTAAACCAAAAAAGAAGGCAAAAAACAATGGAATAAATATAAAACTCAAAAGTTTTAGTATATAAACTACTAAGGGAACAACTAAAAAAGTCAATAATATTCGTATCGTTTTTATATCCTTTTCCATAATATTTTTACTATAAAACCTAACAAAGCCAATATAGTTGCGGGTTTGACAGCCTGTCCCGAAATCTCGGGGAACTAACGACAGATTTTAAAAAGTATAAAATTAAAATTTTGTTTAATAAATTTTTAAAAAAGTATCAATCTGGTGTCTGCCCCGAAATCTTGGTGGTCAATTCCTCAAACTCGTAACAATAAATTTCAAAATTGAGACTCTTGCTCCCAAAACCTTGGGACAAGATTTCAGAACGTAGAACCTGTAAGACTTAAGAAGTCTTACAGGTTTATTATCAATTATTTACAATCAAATTATCCAATAATTTCTCTAATTTCTTTCTTAAATTTTTCTGCCAAAGCATTTGCCGCTTTTTTAGATTTACTTTCTGTATAAATTCTAATAATCGGTTCCGTATTCGACTTACGCATATGAACCCAATCATTATCAAATTCGATTTTCAAACCATCAATCGTCAAATGTGGATAATCTTTGTAGCGTTCTTGCAATGTCGCTAATAAGCCTTCCAAATCAATATCCGGCGTTAATTCGATTTTATTTTTAGAAATTGTATAGTCAGGATAAGACTTACGTAATTGCCAAAGTGATTTACCAGATTTTGCCATATAAGTCATCACCATTGCGATACCAACTAATGCATCACGACCATAATGTGATTTCGGATAAATTACACCACCATTTCCTTCGCCACCAATGACAGCATTTTGAGCTTTCATCTGTGTTACGACATTGACTTCACCAACAGCAGCAGCAAAATATTTCCCACCATGTTTTTCGGTAACATCACGCAACGCACGAGTTGAAGATAAATTAGAAACCGTATTACCAGGATTGTGTTGCAAAATATAATCTGCCACAGCAACCAAAGTATATTCTTCCCCAAACATTTTACCATTCTCACAAACAAAAGCCAATCTATCTACATCAGGATCAACCGCAATTCCAAGATTTGCTCTATGGAATTTTACGGCTTTCGCCAATTGTTCTAAGTTCTCCGGTAAAGGCTCTGGGTTATGAGCAAAATCACCATCCATAACAGTATTTAATACAATCACTTCGCAACCCAAACGAGTCAAAATATTCGGAACGGAAATCGCACCTGTAGAATTAACTACATCAACAATAACTTTATATTGCTTATCAATCACCGCTTGTTGATCAACTAACGGTAAATCTATAATGTGCTGAATATGCTTCTTAATATATGTTCTATCTCGCACATAACGACCTAAATTGTCAACATCAGCATACTCAACTGCATTAGATGCTATCATATCTAATACATCTTGACCTTCTGATTTAGAGATAAACTCCCCTTTTTCATTCAAAAATTTTAAAGCATTCCACTGTCGAGGATTATGACTTGCTGTTAAAATAATTCCTGCACCAGCTTTTTCCAAAGGAACAGCGATTTCAACCGTTGGTGTTGTCGAATAATCCAAATCAATTACTGTAATTCCTACCATTCGTAAAGTTGAAATCACCAATTGACTTGCTAACTCACCCGAAATACGAGCGTCTCGCCCAACGACAATTTTTTTGATTCCCGTTTTTTGAATCGTCCAATATCCAAATGCAGCCGTACATTCTACAATATCTTGTGCCGTCAAATTTTCATTATAACGGCCACCAATTGTTCCTCTAATTCCTGAAATTGATTTAATTAATGCCAATGTTATTCGTTTTTATTTAATAATTATATTTCGTTGTTAATCCTAATTGTAAAAGTAAGCAATCTAAAATCCAAATAAACATTATTTAGGTGAAATAATTGTTACGGTTGATTGAAAATAAATTATTAACGACCTATTTTCTAATAGAGAATAATTTAAAATCAGCGAAATTCAGCATCATCTGTGTTTTCAGCATCCGAATCACGAACCTCTAAAAAAAAATTACGATATTTGAATTGAATCCAACAGGCAAAGGCAATGCCGTTTGCCCTACAAATACTAAAACTATGCGAAAAGTAAACGTTCACACTTCTGAAAAACTGACAGGAATCAAACTAACTAAACCTGCAAATTACGCTGCTGGCGTTACTGGCGTAAAAGTCGCTATGGAACACGCAATACAAGAAATGGGTGCAATTCGTGCGTTCCAAACCTTAGCGAAAATGAACCAAAAAGGTGGTTTTGATTGTCCAGGTTGTGCTTGGCCAGATCCAGATGATAAGCGTTCTGTTTTGGGCGAATATTGTGAAAATGGTGCAAAAGCTTTGGCAGAAGAAGCGACTTTAAAGCGTGTAAAACCAGACTTTTTTGCAAAATATTCGATTGAAGAAATTTCAAATTGGTCAGATTTTGAAATTGGAAAAAGTGGACGATTAACGCATCCAATGATTTTAGAAAAAGATGCAACACATTATAAACCAATATCTTGGAATGATGCATTTCAACTAATTGGCGAACAACTAAAAGCATTGAATCATCCTGATGAAGCCGTTTTTTATACGTCTGGACGTTCGAGTAACGAAGCTGCATTTTTATATGGTTTGTTCGCTCGTGCTTTTGGTACGAACAATATGCCCGATTGCTCGAATATGTGTCACGAATCCAGTGGCGTTGCTTTAGGTCAAACTTTGGGAATTGGTAAAGGTTCGGTGACTTTGGACGACTTATATAAAGCAGAAGTTGTTATGGTTATTGGTCAAAATCCTGGCACAAATCATCCTCGAATGTTATCGGCTTTACAGAAATGTAAGCAGAATGGCGGGAAAATTATTAATGTAAATCCATTAGCGGAAGCTGGTTTAAAAAAGTTTAAAAATCCTCAACACGTTGGAGATTATTTTACTGGCGGAACAGCGTTAACCGATGTGTTTTTACAAGTAAAAATCAATCAAGATGTTCCTTTATTAAAAGCTATTTTTAAAAAATTAGCGATTTTAGATAAAACAAATGGAAAAGTATTTGACCACGATTTTATTAAAAAACAAACGCAAGGTTTTGAGGAAGTTTTAGCCGATTTAGAAAATTATAATTTAGCCGATTTAATTGCAGCATCTGGCGTTGACGAAAGTGAAATTGATAAAGCGGTTGAATTATTAGCAACTCGAAGACGCATTATTATTTGTTGGGCGATGGGTTTGACACAACACAAAAACGGTGTTGAAAATATCAAAGAATGTGTTAATCTATTATTGGCAAAAGGAAGTATCGGAATCGAAGGCGGCGGAACTTGTCCAGTTCGTGGACATAGCAATGTGCAAGGTGATAGAACGGTTGGAATCGTGGAGAAACCGAACAAAAAAATGAATGATGCGATTGCGAAAACCTTTGGTTTTCAGCCACCGACAGAACATGGTTTGAACGTCGTTCATGCAATACAAGCGATGTACGAACGCAAAGCCAAAATTTTTATCGCTTTAGGCGGAAATTTTGTTTCTGCGGCTTCTGATACGGAATACACCGCACAAGCCTTGCAAAATTGTGAATTGACGGTTTCGGTGAGTACAAAGCTGAATCGAACACATTTAGTTCCAGGAAAAGTAGCGTTGATTTTACCGACTTTAGGACGTTCTGAAAAAGATATTAAAAATGGAAAACCTCGTTATGTTTCGGTAGAAAATTCGATGGGAAAAGTCCATACTTCGGAAGGAAAATTAGAACCGAGTTCAAAACATTTGATGTCTGAACCTGACATTGTGGCGAATATTGCAACGGCTTATTTTGGTCACCGAGAAATCGGGATAAGTGATAATCATTTGGTTGATTGGCAAAAAATGGCGACAGATTATAGCATCATTCGAGATAAAATAGCGGAAGTCATCGCAGGTTTTGAAAACTATAACGAACGCATCAAAGACGGCAAAGACTTCTATTTACCGAACAATGCAAGAGAAGCGGATTTCTCCAAATTACCAAACGGAAAAGCTCAATTTTCGGTTTGTGGAATGCCAGAACACATGTTAGCAGACGATGAATTTTTAATGATGACGATTCGTTCTCACGACCAATATAATACCACAATTTACGGTTTAGATGATCGCTATCGAGGTATTTATAACGAACGTCGTGTAATGTTGATTAATCCAAAAGATATGAAAAAGTTGGGATTAAAAAAGTTGGATTTGGTGAATTTGACAAGTGAATATGATGGCGTGATTCGTCGTGCGAATACGTTTTATGCTGTTCCTTACGATATTCCACAAGGAAATTTAGGAACGTATTTTCCAGAAGCAAATCCTTTAATTCCGATTAATCATTTTGCGAAACAAAGTCATACGCCGATTAGTAAGTCGGTGAAGGTGAGGATTGAAACGCCATTCGATATTAAATGAAGGTCACTTGGCATTATTAAATTTCCTTATGATGAGAATGTTTCTAAAGCATTGATTGAAAATCTGAAAAAAGGGATTTTATTTGAAGCTGATAATTATTTTATTCCTTGGACAAATACATTCAAAGATTTGAAAAATGAGAATGTTGAAATTGTAGAACAAGGTGATAGGACAATTTATAAGTTTGGAAAACAAAAAGTATTAAATGGTTTAGAACTTGATTGGACTTCGATGAAATGGTCATGGATTGATAAAAATGTTCCATTCGCTGCAATAAAATCATATTTAGGCGAAGAAGACTTTGGAAGAATTAAAGCTCAAAAAATCAAAGAACATCTTGTCAAGTTGTTTGGAGAACCAAATGATAAAAACGAAGAAAAAGAAAGGAAAATGTCGCTTAGATGGATTTTTGATAATGTTAGAATTTCAATTGTTGGTATCGAACAATTTGCCATGAAATACACGGTTAGAATTGGTTGGATTGATGAACCAAATTGGAAATAATGGTGTCGGTTCTCCGAACCTAAAAATTCTAATTACAACCTAAAATCTACAAACGGTTTCGGTACACTGTACCTTTTTACCATCAAAATAGGTTCAGAGAACCGAAACCGTTTGTAGAAAATGTAAATTCAAAAAATTATTTGAGGTACAGCGTACCGACACTGTTTTGATATTATCTAAAAAATAGAATAATCAGTAAATCTAAATGAAAATCAATAAAAAAAAATATTCTTTAGGATGAAACTAACAAAAAAACAAATCGAAGAAATCATAACTTACGAAGTCGAAGTCGATTGCTATTCTGATGAAGAAGCGAATATGGGTTGGGCAATCTTTATGACAGACAATATTCATTATCCTTTTGAAGCAGAATATTTAGTGCGAAAAAGGTCTGGAGAAAAGAAGTGGCGAAAAGTTACGGTTGTAGGCAATGAAACAACGGAATCAGATTTTAGCGGAAGCCAATTTTATGTGGAAAATTGAATTGGATGATATGATTATTTCTGAAAATATAGATCAATTGAGAAATATCAAAGCTGATGAGGAAACGATGAGAACGTTGCAAGTTTGGAATTATAGAAATTCTTAAAAACGTCTAAAATAGATGTTTACAAAAGTCCCTATTTTGATAAGGACTTTTGTATGCTTTACATTTGACAATATTCCTACTCAATTCTATCAAACACATAACCGCCTTGAGTTGCTCCCCAAACCTGCTTTCCGTCAGCATCAAATCCTTGATCCCAACTTACGATTTTATCCTTTTCAATCGTCACTTGTGACGTCGCATAACTTGCACCTCGAAGTGTACTTCCACAAGAATTTTTGCCTGTTGCACCAGAAAAGTTTCCTTTTGGTGTTTTGGTCAAGTAAACGGTACAACCTTCTCGAATCTCTAAATCTTCAGGCGAAAAAGCATTAAATTTTTCTGGCGTTTTCCAAGCTCCAATATAATCTTTCGGATTTGGCAAAGTATAAACCGCACTTGCAAACTGATTTCCTTCTTTTGAAACTTTATAGACTCGTTGACGATAAGGTCGATCTTGTGCTGCTGTAACTGCTTGTTCGACATACAGCCAATTGCCTTCTTTATCTTCCCAAATCGGATACATTTGTAACGTAATATTGTAATAATTAGAATCAGCGATTGCTTGTGCTTCGCTGTTAAATGTTCCTGTCATCATGGTCAATAAGGCTTTTACATTTTTATCAGAAGATGTTTTTTTTGTAGCCGTACAACTGATAAAAATTAAGCAAATCATTGTAAATAGTGAAAATTTCATATTTTATTTTTTAGTATAACAGCTACTTTAGCTGCCAAAATATAGTTATCATAACAGTTAAGTACATTACCAAAAGTAATCACGTATTCTAACTCGTACTTTTTCCGTTCTACTTCATTAAAAAATATTCATGTAACTCGGCTATATTCACATTTTTTAAAATCGTAGAACAAAAAAATTATTTCGCTATAATACGTG
>JBGCFH010000068.1:0-7159 GCA_045106825.1 Saprospiraceae bacterium
ATAGAAATAATTTGAACCACAAAAGGAATAATAGGCACAAAAGGTATTCACAAAAGAATTAATAAATATAACTTTTGTGAATATCTTTTGTGCCTATTGATTCTTTTGTGGTTCAAAAAATATAAATTTCATACATTAAAATTTTTTATGAGAAAGCCCTTATCCATGTAATTAGTGAGCATTTTATTCATTTGTATAAAGAGTGATTTTTTACTTAAAATGGTACGATGTAGTAATTATGTGTTTCCTACAGAGTAACACCGAGTTTTTTACAGAGTTGAACAGAGAATATAATTTACGTTGTGTATCTCCGTGAAAACCTCTGTGACACGCTGTGGGCAATAAATAAAATACAATAGTACGAAGTCGTTTAAAACAAAGTATATCCTAAAATAAGGGACGTTGTTTGAAATTCAGCATTCCAGTTCTTGACCAAAAACATAAAGTCTCTTTGGGTTTGATACCGAATTTCTATATTGAATCTATCCTTCAACTTATAACCTACACCAAATGCCCAATTAAAACTATCGCTTGTATAGAGTGTACGACCGACATCACTGTCTTTACGTTTGAGAATTACTGGTGTTTTATCCAAATTGAAATCATAAGAAGCAATAGCATTGACGAAAATTTTAGAATTATCATTAAGAAAGAAATAATGTCGTAAACCAAGTGGCAAATCTATTGATTGGTAATCAACTATAATCACAAAATCTCCGATAGTAAAATTAGTCGAGACGGCTGTTTCTCCTTTAAATTGAGAATATGTTGGTTCAAAAAAGAGTGACCATTTATTTTTTTGAAAAGGTAAAACAACCTCTGTTTCTAATCCAATAGAGAAACTATTTTGATTATCAAACATGACATCAGAAATACTACCATCATCATCTGTTATAGATAAACTCGAAGTTTTAAAACGTGGTCGAATACTTAAGTTGAGCAAATCTTTTTTTTGTTTTATATCGTGATTTACAAAATCGAACTGCTTGCATTTATGATAATCTTCAAAGAAAGGAACTAAACTTTTTTTATTATACTCCAATTCTTTTAGATTATCCATAGAGATTTGATTACACTTCAAATTATTCCATAATTGTTGCTTGTACTCATTATTTGCTCTTATTTCATCATCGACAAGATAAGGTTTGTAAATTAATTGTTTAATTTTAGTATCATTAGTATTATAAAAAAATCTAAGAGTAGTTTCATCTCGATAATAATATAAATTAGCATTACCTTCTATGAGCACTTTCAAAAAAAGATGTTCTTTTTGAAAAGTTGGTTTTTTCTCCTTACTCAAATCACTTATAAGCTGACTGGAACGATCCATATCAACAATAGTGTTGATATACTTTGTTACACCATAAATTTCAAATACTTTGATGGATGATTCCAAACTTAATTTTTGAAGTTTTCCCTTTTTTGATAATTTATACTCAAAACTACTTGGATTATTTAACCAGTCACTATTTTTGATTAAGCATTCTGTTCGTTTTCCTGATTTATCAATAAAATAGCCTTTTTCAAAATGAATTTGGGCATAACTGTTAACGGTCAAAATCAGGATTAAAAAAAGCAATACTTGATTTTTCATATTTATTAGAGTAATTTATTTGATGCTTTGACAACTTTTGCTAAAACTATCCGTGATATTAATTTTATAGTCACCACCAAGATTTCGATGGTGTCGAAAAAAGGTCGATGAAAAAAACTTTAACTTTTAAAATAATAAATATCTTTCGTATAATTCTACAAATCTAATTCGATTCTATGAAACTATCGAGCGACGCTCATCCACGATCCAATCGCTCCAAGAACCAGGATATAATCGAACATCTGTTTTGCCGATATGTTTTAATGCCAAAATATTATGACAAGCGGTAACACCTGAACCACAATAGATTACAATATCTTCATTTTCAATAGATTGAAAACGTTGGCTTAAATTATTATCAGAAATAAATAAATGGTTATCGTCTAAATTTTCAATAAAAGGAAAAGACAAAGCAGTCGGAATATGCCCAGCGACTGGATCAATTGGCTCGATTTCGCCCCGATAACGTGCCGCAGCTCTGGCATCAATTAGTGTAAAATCAAATTGTTGAATATTCGCTTCAATAGCTTCGGCATTTACTAATAAATAATCCTTGACGGTTGGTGAAAACGTTGACTTTGTTGCTGTCGGAATATTATTATTTGTAGGTAGATTTAATCGTTGCCATTGTTGCCAGCCACCATTCAGAACGGCGACATTTTCGTGTCCTAACCAGTTCAGTAACATCCATAATCTTGCAGCAATTCCACCATGACTTTGGTCATAAACGACAACTTGTTTTGTTTCGTCAATTCCCCAACTTTCTAATCGTTCTACTATTTTTTTAACAGAAGGAAACGGATGACGACCAGTAACACCAGCGATAATTTCACCTGATAAATCGTGGTCTAAATGCGCATAAAATGCATTTGGAATGTGTGCTTGATTATATTCGTTTTGACCTTTTTCTAAATCTTTTAAATAATGTCGAGTGTCAATGATGACAATATTTTCTTGATTTAAAATCGTGTGTAATGTTTCACAGTTGATGATAGTTTTGTGCATGGTTTTGTGTTTTTTATATTTTATCTTACTTTAATTTATAAACGTAAATTGTTCCAAATTTACCGACTTCATTTTGTAAATAAGGTTTAAATTTGGGATTATTTAAAACGGTTTTGCTATCAGTATAAAGGTATTTCGCACCATTTTCAACCATGAATTTTAGTTCATTTGGTTTTAATCTATCTGTGGCAAAAACCCAACCTTTTCTATCTAAATGATAAAACCAAATCGAATACGAAGCGTCATTCCCGACGATGATTAAATCTGATTTTTGAGATAATTCTTGTAATTCCGTTTTATGTTTTAATAAATCTTTATTAAACCTCGGTTTTTCGATATTCCATCGACCTTGTATTCTTGCGAAAGCAAGTATTGGTAAACTGATTAAAAGTACAGTAACAATTGTTTTTCCATTTTTAATATTAGATAAATAAAATGCACCATAAGCAACAATCATAAACAACATTGGATAAAACGGAAATAGATAATAATCATGGACTTTTGCAATCATATTCAACTCGAAAAAGAAGTATAATAAGGTCAAAAATGCCCAAAATAATAATGGATAAAATAAATGATGTTGGTGAGTTTTTCGCTTTTTTATAAAATAAAATCCTGCAATAAATAATGGAACTGCACCAATATTAAGGAATAATTCTGGTAGATTAGAAAATAAATTATGTTGTAAATAATCCAATAATACAGTCGGAGAATCGGCTAAAACCAATATTCCTGCAACAATTCCATTGCCTTCCCAAGTTGGAATTACCCACAAATACCATAGTAAAGTCGGAACGAAAAATCCAATCCAAATCAATCCTTTGAATACATCTTGTATGACCAGCTTTCGCTGAATGATTTTTTGAATATAAAATCCAAAAGGAATCGCATAAAATAGTATAAAAGGCATTTTGGCTGCCATGCTTAAACTCATTAGAAAAGCGCTTAAAATGGTGTTTTTCCAATTGGGTTCGGGCAGAGATTTTAAGAAAACAGCTAATGCCCAAATTCCTGCACACAAAGCAAAATTATCTGGCAAAGGAGAAACTGCATAATAATAAAATGCTGGAGAAAAATTCAACGCCCAAGCACCGATTAAAGCAATGATTTCATTATTAAACAGTGATTTTAGTAAAAAATAAAATCCTAAAATACTAATTAAACTGATTACAAAAGTCAATATTCGACTCACTAACAAGGGTTGTCCAGTAACTTTTGTAACAGCAGCAAAACACCATTGCATTATTGGAAATTCCATGCGATAAATCCCGTTTTTCGTACCTTGATTGTTTCGTTGAGGATTCAGGATATTAAAATCACCTTCGTAGAAGTTGACAACGTTTGTCATTGTTTGAGATTGTCTCCAAACGTGTGGCCCAATTAAATCCATCGAAAATACTTGTAAGTGCATTAAGGTACTTAATATTGGTAAAACAACTAAAACGATGATTTTCCAAGTAGAAATATTGATATGTTGAAACCATTTTTTCATTGATTGCAAATATAGTTATTTCGGTATTCTGAAGTTCTTGCTTTGGAGTAAATATATGAAATGACTTCAAAGTTTCGACTTAAATTGTTGTAAATGCTTACAAAAAACATTAAGTTTGTTTAGATATAACCAATAATTGATACGATTTTTAATCGAATTTAACCAGCATAATTAACCAATTAAAAGCATTATGTCCACAGCAAAACAAAATGCATCATGGCTTCGTAACCAGATGATTAACAAGTATATGGGAATTGAAGAACGCTTCCTTTGGTGGGTTAGTGAGTTCAAAAAACGTATTCGACGTATTCAGTTGTTGTTTGTTCATGGACGTGCTTATCATACGGCTTTTAAAGAAAATCTGACTGAAGAAGAACATCGTTTGTCTATCCGAAATTGGTGGGGAACGCTTTTTATTTATATCGCTGAGTTATTTGGAATCGGTGGTGTTTATCAAACGGTAGCGGAATTTATCAAGTTTAATACTCGACCATTGTCCTCGAAAGAAATTGAAATTGCTAAAACGATTTTTGGTGACGGAATCAATTATGAACTGGTTCGTTGGGACAAAAAAGCTTTTTTTGGAGCAAAGAAAATGAAAATCGCTTACGTGAGTTTTCATACAATCAATTCTTGGGGAAATTTACGAACAGACATCTTTATACATGAGTTAGTCCATGTATGGCAATATGAAAAAATGGGTGCAGTTTATATGCCTCGTGCATTGGCAGCCCAAAAAACGAAAGAAGGTTATAATTATGGCGGAATCGAACCATTAAAAAAATATGCTTACAAAGGTTTATCTGCTTTTAATTTGGAGCAACAAGCGGATATTATCGCTGATTACTTTCGTATTAAAAATGATATGAAACCTTATTGGGGAGAAGGCACGAAAGCGGATTTACCGATTTATGAAACGTATGTCAGCGAAGTACGAAATTCCGATACATGATAAAAAGCTCAAATTTGATTCATCAAATTTGAGCTTTTTTATTAGTAATAATTACCTATTCATCTCCAGTAATTGACTTTATTTGCCTTTCAATTTCATTGATTATTTCATTATTGTTTTTAAACTGACTTCTATCAATCGGAGGTAAAATGGTACATTTCAATCGTTTACCAAAAGGAATCGGTTGTAAGTTATGTTTTTCGATTGTCCAAAAATTTTGTAAAGCGACTGGAACAACAATTGCTTCAGGCATTTCTTTAAGCATGACTTTCAAACCTATTGGTTTGAATGGCAACATCTTTCCGTCACGAGTGCGAGTTCCTTCTGGAAAAATCACACCTGCGCGATTGTGCTTTTTCAAGTATTGACAGAATTCTTTGATTTTGACAATTGCTTCTTTGCCTTTTTTTCTGTCAATTAATACCGAACCTCCATGACGTAAGTTGAAAGAAATACTTGGAATCCCTTTGGCTAATGAGGCTTTTGAAACGTATTTTGGATGATGTTTGCGCATATGAACGCCAATCATCGAAATATCAAACATTCCTTGATGATTACTGACGATAATCATTGGTTTGTCGGTTGGTAAATCACCAGCTCTGTTATCTACGGTAAACGGATAACCAACGATTTTTAAGATATGATTCAAACACCACATCAAGCCATCAACTGCATTTCGTTGACCTTCGTAACCGAATATTTTCAACCCAAGATATTGTAATGCATGAAAAATAACTAACAATAACCCAAAGACAAGTAGAAAAATGGAGGTTGGAATCCAATACAATATTTTTTTCATAAAGGTTTCTAATTTGTGAATTTGCCGCAAAAATAAGAAGTATTAGAGATTTTATGGTGATTTTTTGAAAAAGTTGGTATTTGTTTGTTGTAACTTGATGTTATCATTCTTGATTGCGAAATTGAAAGGCTGTGTATAGATAAAAAGATTATTTTGCTAACCGACTATTGAGAATATGAAATGGTTGTTTTTCAAATCTATAATTTTCTTAATCGAATTATCGTATTCTCCAACTTTTGAGTAGGCTAAAAATTGGTGATATTCTTTGATAGTTTCGGTTAGCATGTTTTGGTATGTTGTTGTTTTATTCATAGTTCGATTGGTTTTATTATAAATGCTCTCCAATATGTCCAATTAAAATTTTCCCATCAGCAATATTGTCTTTTCCCTCATAAAAATAAATGCGATGAAAATAAAATTTTCCATCTTCATTATCATTTTTGCAAAGTTTTAAATGTGGTTCACAACAAACGTTTTCTATTATTTTTTCATTATTGATAAAGTCAAAGTTTAACCGTTTCTTTCGCTTCGCATCGCCTTCGTTACTCGCTTCTTGGTCTAAATTACAACCGATAGAAAACGCTTTTAAAGTTTCAATCCGTTGATATGGCTCGTTTTGATAATTTCTAAATTCGTCATTTAACGCAGTCAGATGAAAAATAATTTTCTGAACAAAATCAGGAAAAATTTTAGTTATCGTTTCTTCATTCCGTTCATGAAAAAATAAATCAGGAAAGTATTTGATACATTCATTGAAAAAGTGGTTTTCATTTTTCGGATATAAACCCAAAAAGTGCCGATGAAAAGCCAACCAATTATTTCTATCATAAACTAAGAATTGTTCGTCAATTCCTTCAATTTGATGTAAACACAATAAACCATGAATTAAATCCTCGTTTTGTTCTGGCAATAAAACATCTATAATATCTTCTAATGTATTTTCCGTTTGGTCAGAATGGTCAATTATTATTCGTAAATATTCTTGTGTATCTCTATCAAAGTATTTTTTCCATTTTCGTGAATACAAGAAGTCCTCAATCGTCAAATCCTCATAAATACATTCTTCATAGATAGAAGGATGAACAAGAATCTTATCCGTTTCTTTGTACTTACGAATGTATAAATAGTCTTCCGAAAGCAGTTTGATTTTTTCCTCTAAGGATTCAATATCAATATTTTCAGGGCAACGAAAGGAATGGTTTACAATATAAAATTCGGCTATCATTTTTTCTTGCGGCTAAGTCTAAAAATTTCTCCTAAATCTAATTCTTGTTGGTCAAAAAATCCATCGACCCAATTATCAATTTTTCCCTTTTC
>JBGCFH010000069.1:0-63029 GCA_045106825.1 Saprospiraceae bacterium
CACTTTTCCAGTTGCAACATGACCTTTTCCATTGTCAACTAACAATTGTTTTAAAGTCGCCAATTTGTGCTTTGGCATAATATCGTCCGCATCCATTCTATGAATCAGTTCGCCCGAACAATTGGCGAAAGCCAACTGTAACGCTGTAATTACGCCACTTTTAGGATTTGAAAAAACAGTAAATCGTTTATCTTTTTTGGCAAATTCTTCAAAAATTGACAACGTATTATCAGTTGAATTATCGTTGATCACGATACATTCCCAATTGGTTTCGCTTTGTTCGATGATAGAATTTAGGCAATCATGTAAGTATTTTCCAGCATTTTTGGCTGGTATTAAGATTGATATTTTTTGCATTTATGTGTATTTGAAACGCACTTAAAAATAAACATCAGTATTTGGTAGCCAGTTTTCGATTTGTGACTTCATTATATCATCGAAGTTGTTTCCCGAAAGGTAAATTTTTTCTAATGTATTTGATAAATTTTGAATTCCCAAAGGTAAACTGGTTAAACCACAATTCGTTAATTTTAATGTTTTTAAGACTGTAAAATCACCAATTTCTGTAGGAACAGTACCAATATTATCTTGAATTGCTATTGTTTCCAATGTCGATTTTAGTTCTAATAATGCTTGTGGAAATTTATTCGTATTTGTACTTACAAAAATAGATTTTAAATTCGTTAAATTGCGAATGGTCAATGGTAAAGTTATTGGATTATTAAGCGTATTTTGGTCAGTTGTAATGATTAGATTTTCTAATGTAGTTAGATTTCCAATTTCATCTGGAATTGGTGTTATTTGACAATAACTGATGGTTAATTCTTTTAAATTTGGTGCTTGATAAAGGCGTTCTTGAATAGTTTCATCAACTTCCATATCACTCAAATAAACGGTTTCTAAACTATTAATATCTTGAAAAATAGCTGGTAAGTTTCCTCTAAAATCCACCGTTTTAAGTTCTAATGCTTTTAATTTTGACCATTGATTAGTTACAGACGGAATCCGAGCCAAAGTCGTATTTTCTACTTCCAAATATTCTAAATCACTTAGATTATCATAATCTGTTAAAATTATCAAACCCATATTTTTGATTTTTAATTCTTTCAAATTTTTCAATTGAGATAGATTAGAAGGAATGGTTACATTGGGAAAAGAAGTCGTTCGTTCAAACGAAATTTTGAATTTTTCTAATGGAATATCACTAATAATATCTGGAAATGAAATCGGATTAAACAATGTCATTTCTTTTAAATGTAATAACAATCGCAACTGATACGGCAAAGGCGTTTCCATATGAACTTGATTCTTGAAAACTTCTAAATTTGGAAAATTTAATACGTTAGCAGTCAGCACTTCTGAATTAAGATGTGTTACCGAAGGCATCACTGGAATTTGGTTAAATCGTTCTGCTTCACAGTCGTAATCTATGCTCCAAACCGAATTATATGACAACAGTTGATTAGTCAAATCAATAACTTCATCATCACATTTACAAGCAATTTGGATAGATATGGAATTGGTATCAAATACCTCATAAAAAGGTTGATGATTACAATCATCATTATCATCAGTTATCGGTTGAATCTCGTCTTTGTTACAAGCCATTAAACCCAATATGACGAATAATATTAGTAAATTGAATAGTTTCATTGTTATAGAATTTAGTATAGTTCATACAATATAAGGAATTGCTCTCAAAGCATAAATACTAAATTCTATAACTGTAAGAATGTTGACTTATAATTATAATCAAAACTAAAAAAAGTATCGGATACTTGATTCGTAAATCAATAATTGTATCCGATACTTTTTTAATTCTATCAATTGTCAATAATTACTTCACCAAAGTGACATCGCCGCTTTCGATTCGTTCAGTCATAATGCCTCGTTCGTCCATCGCTTCATATCTCATTTGCCAAACGTAAACGCCAGTTTTAGCTTCTTGCCCTTTGATTGTTCCGTCCCAACCTTGATTGATGTCGCTTGTGTTGAATACACGATTTCCCCAACGATCATAAACTGAAAATTCAAAATCAGTAACGATACAATTGGTAAAGATTTTAAACTCATCATTTCGACCATCATTATTTGGCGTAAAGCCATTTGGTACAAACGGATAACAGCCACAATCTTCTTCTTCAACTTCTAAATATTGTGTAATTCCTGCACAACGATTGCTCGCTGTAATCGAATAAATACCAGGATATGTAATCGTAAATACTGTATCGAATGGATCATTTTGTTCGTAATATGCTGATTCACCTTCCCACAAATAATTGGTTGCATAAAGTGAATATGCTCGAACATCAATCACGTTATTATTACAAATTGTTGTGTCCGTTGGTAAATATAAAATCTCACTTGGAACTGGTTCTGTTGTCACAATAATAGTATCACTAATCGGACAATTGTTGGCATCATAAGCATCAACCCAATATGTTCCATCAGTAGAAATGGTATAATCTGCTCCTTGTGTTCCGTCTTGCCATTCGTAACGAACTGCATTCGCAACATTCAGCGAAAGTTGTAAAGCAATATTTTCACAAATCAATGTATCGTTTCCTAAATCCAAATCTTGATTTAAGAAATATTCAACATAAATTGTATCTGAATTGGTACAACCGTTGGTATCTGTTATTTCAGCATAATAAACACCAGCTTCTGTTACATCAAAATTGTCATTTGTTGAACCATCATGCCACAAATAACTTCTTCCAACTCCATTAAAAATAGAAATATTATGAATTACGTTTTCACAAAGTGTTGTATCTCCACCTAAGTTAATCGGAGGCGTTGGCGGAGCTAAAATATTCAAAGTATCGTAACTCACACAGTTGTTCGCATCTTCATAAATAATCGTTACTGTTTCAGGTAGATTAGTAATGTAGATTGGTGTTGTTAGCGTATTATTCCACAAAATATTGCCTGTATTTAGATTTGGAATAATCGTAATGAGCGTACTATCACATTTGAATAATCTATCAATTCCTAAATCAATTACATCAAATTCGTTCACCGCAACTGCATCAGAATCAGTACAACCGATTGTATCTGTTACGGTTACGCTATAAATTCCAGGACTTGTGACTGTAAATGTTCCATTGGTAGAATTATCTTGCCATAAATACATCATATTAGGTTGTGTAACATCATATGTAATCGTTGCATCATGACAAATTGTAGTATCATTTCCTAAATCCACAATCACTTCATTGACATAAACCATAACAGAATCGTATGTTTTACAACCATTATTATCTGTCAATTCTACATGATATAAACCTGTTGTACTGGTCAAAAACGTATTATTCATTGTGCTATCTTGCCATACATAACTACGTGTAAATGGCTCTGTTGCATCCAATAAATAGGTTTGTCCAATACAATAAGTTGTATCATTTCCTAAATCTACTGTTGGATAAGAAATCTGAACAACCTCAACCGTATCTGAACTAAAACAACCAGCAGCATCTGTTATATTAATATAATATGTTCCGTCTTGACTATTCGTAATTGTAGAATCAAATTGACCTGTATTCCATTGATAAACACCAGGAATATTGGCAGACAAATCAAAAGTCAAACTATCACAAACAAAGGTTATATCTGGCCCTAAATCAACTATCATTCGATATATTATCAATATCGAATCCGAACCTTGACAACCTAAAGTATCCGTCAATAAGACATGAGATAAACCTGCGGAAGCATTGTAAGTATTATTCATTGAATTATCTTGCCATACATAACTGACAATATTTGGTTGTGTCGCATCGAGTAGTAATTGTGTTTGGTCACAAATCGCTGTGTCTTCACCAAGGTCAAGTACCACTTCATTTACCCAAACCATTGCTGTATCAAAGTCATTACATCCGTTGCTATCAATTACTTCTACGATATATTCATCTGTTGCAATCGCATTAAATGTTGCTAAACCTGAACTATCTTGCCATACATATTCTCGTATAAATGTCGTTGTTGCATCTAAAACAACGGTTTGTCCAATACAAATATTAGAATCTACACCAATATCCGCAATCGGACTGGTTACAGGAACTAAGGTAACTGTATCTGTACTATAACAATTATTCAAATCCGTAATTTCTACCCAATATGTTCCTTGCATTGTTGGTGTAAATGTTGGGTTTGTAGAACCATCATGCCATAAGAATGTTCCTGCTGAAACACCTGGATCAATCGTTTGGAAAATACTATCACAAACAAACTCGACATCATTTCCTAAATCTGCAATCGGATGATAAGACAAATTAAAAGTATCAATTCCTTGACAACCAATAGAATCCGTTACTTCAAGCCAATACATTGTATCTTGACTAACAGTAATCATTGGAACAGTTTCGCCTGTACTCCATAAGTAAGTAACATTTGCTTCAGGGTAAGTTCCATCAATTGGAATACTAACGGTATGACAAATCGAAGTATCCATTCGTAATTGTGGTGTTACATGATTGTATAAAACGGTAATCGTATCAAATGCTTGACAACCATTTGTATCTGTTAATGCTACGTTATATGTTCCATTTATATTAGAATTAACTATAAAAATGGAATCTGTAGAACCATCTTGCCAGACAAAACTACGTGCAAAAGATTCATAAGCATCTAAAATTAAAGAATCACCATGACATAAAATCGTATCTGCACCGATATTCACAGTTGGAACTGGCGGAGCAAATAATTCAATTGTATCATTAGAAATACAAGTATTTGCATCTGTATACTCTACATCATAAAATCCGATTGTTGATGCGGAGAAAGTTGGATTTGTTGAACCATCTTGCCATAAAAATCCACCAGTTGTATAATTTGGATAAAGCGTAAATGACGAAGCACTATCACAAACATACATCAAGTCCATTCCTAAATCAACTTGTGTAATTGTGTATTCCATAATCACAGAAGTATCACGATAAGTACAACCAATTGTATCCGTCAATTCAGCCCAATAAGTACCAGGAGTTGTTACCGAAAATGTTGGATTCGTTGAATTATCTTGCCATAAGTAAGTGACATTTGGATATGTTGCATCAAGCACTAAAGTATCATAATGACAAATCGTTGTATCACCTTGTAAATCAATAAAAGCATGATTATAAATCACCGTAATTGTATCGAATGCTTGGCAACCATTTGTATCTGTTAATGCTACGTTATATGTTCCATTTATATTAGAATTAACTATAAAAATGGAATCTGTAGAACCATCTTGCCACACAAAACTACGTTCAAAAGGCTCATAAGCATCTAAAATTAGAGAATCGCCATAACATAAAATTGTATCTGCACCGATATTTACAGTTGGAACAGGCGGAGCAAATAAGTTTATTGTATCATTAGAAATACAAAAATTTGCATCCGTATATTCTACATCATAAAAGCCAAGATTATTTGCTGTAAAAGTAGAATTTGTTGAACCATCTTGCCACAAAAATCCACCAGTTGTATAATTTGGATAAATTGTAAAAGTCGTACTATCACAAACATACATCAAGTCCATTCCTAAATCAACTTGTGTAATCGTATGATAATTAACCATAATGGTATCACTTCGAGTACAACCAATTGAATCCGTGATTTCACACCAATATGTTCCTATTGTATCGACTGTAAACGTTGGATTTGTCGAACCATCTTGCCAGAGATAAGTGACATTCGGAAAAGTCGCATCTAAAAGCAACGTATCATGATGACAAATCGTAGTATCGTTTCCTAAATTAATGTCAGTATTCATAAAAGCAACATTAATCGTATCAGTATCCGTACAAGCTCCATTAGTGATTGTTAAAATATAATCATTATCTTGAGTGACATCAATTTGAGCTGTAGAATCATTATTATTCCATGAATAATTAACCGTTCCAAACAAGGAATCAATTCCGATATTTACAATATCATCATTACAAGCAATTATATCCGAACCCAAATCATTTGGGATAATTTCCCAAGTCGTAGAATCATCTTGCAATAAAGTTGTCGGATCATCAGAAACAGCAGAACCGCCAATAAAAATTGGTAAACCTGTTAAATTAGCTTGAGAAGCATATGTTCCTAAAGCGGTTGAAGGAACTTTAATACGAACTCGTAAGGTGTTTTTTCCTAAAGGTGCTGTAACATTTGAGTAATTTAGAATATTCGTTCCTACACCAGTTGCCGTTCCTGTTAAACCATTCTGTGTTATTTGAGTAATTTCAAATCCTGCAGGTAATGTATCTGTAATTCCCAGACCAGATTGTACTAAACCTGTTGTGTTAACAATTTGATACCTTAAGTAAAATTCTTCACAAGGTCGAATCGTATCTATATCTGCTCTTAATCGAAAATCAACAGTATATGGACAAGAACAACCATCATTTCCACCTGCACCTGGACCAGTTGTTAAGAATGTCGTGACACCAGTATTAATATCAACATAGAAAAAATCATCTTGTGTATTATTATTTTGATTTCGTCCATATCCGTACAATTCACCAGCAGCATCAAAAAACATTGCACCCAAAAGCCAAGCGGTTGTTGTTGGATAAGCAGAGGAATTAATCATTCCCGTTACATCATTTATCGTTACTAAACGTTTATTGTTATTATCGTAACCATACAAAACACCTGTTATCGGATCATAAGCAATATCCGACATATAAACAGTTGTATTATTTGCACCATTTGATGCATTCACCAAGTTGATAGATGTCTGTGTATAAGTCCCTGAAGTCAAATCAATTTTTACCAGATTTCGACTAACACTATTACCAAAACTTGAAGAACGACCAATAATTACCAAGAAATCGCCATTTGGTGTAACATCACCTGCGAAATATTGATAAGAAGAATTAATATTATTTAAATTAGCTAAAAAAGTAGTATTTCCATTAGCATCAACTCGATACAAGTTTTCTTGTGTTGGATGAACACCGTAAATCAAATTATCTGTAACTCGATAACCGATAGCATTTAGTTGAGCGCCAATGTTATTGTTTATTGTAGTAAAATTCACGTTTCCATTAGCATCAACGGTTACTTTATGGAGCGAACTATTAGAAGATCCTGATGTGAGTGACGTATAAAAATCTCCCGTACAGTTAAAAGGTGTTTGTGCGAATAAAGTGATATTTAGGCATAATAGACCTAATATCAAGTAGAAGTTTTTCATCATAGTGATTTGAATAGTAATTCTTTGTGTCTAACTACATAGAACTACTGTGTTTTAAGCAGTTTGTATTAAATAATAGGACGAATAACAACAAGTCTTATTTTAATTATTAAAATATTGTTGCAACAGTATTTTGGTGAGCGAATGCAAAGGTAACATTACATTTTTTAATAGAATGTAATTTTTTGGTGCACTTAAAATAATGAAAAATAACGGTCTCAATTTTAGTGAAAGATAGTCACTAACTTAATTTGATAGAATAGTTTTTTACTAATAAAAAACAATTTATAATATGAAGTTGCTTATTTTTATTAAAAATATCATTACTAACTTTTTATAAAACAATAATCATGAGTTCATTTATTGAATACAATAATTCAAAGTCATTCTATACAATGTCTTGGATTGCTTTTACGATTGCTTTTGTAGGAATGATTGCAGGTTTAGTTTATTTACCAATGACAATTGCTGCCAAAGGTTTCTTTGCAATGACTTATTTATTTAGTATAAGTTCTTGTTTTACATTAGCAAAAGTAATTCGGGACAAACACGAAGCGGAAAAATTTATTAATAAAATAGAGAATGCAAAAACAGAAAAATTTTTGAATGAGAATACGAATGTTTAGAATCTATAAATAATTTAAGTTGTGGATTAAATAGCTATTCCTGTTTCGTTGATATTGAATTTAAAAATGAAAATATGGCGTTTTATCTCACAAAACAATTATCTCACGCAGATTTTATAGGTTCTTTGATTTTTTTGTGGAAAAGTTTATAAGGGCTTTCTCATAAAAACATTCTGCGTTTAATCGGGTTGAAAATCCGATTAAACGCACGATTTTGGCATTATTAATTTTTTATGAGAAAATCCTTTAGAGTCTATTATTTACTTTGTAAATTGTAGTTTTATTAATAAGCCAATAAAATTATCTGTGATAATCTGCGAAAATCTGCGTGAGTATTCTATTGCTTCATATCTTTCAATCTTTTAGAAATTTGCTTCCGAAACATACTTGATGACACATTTTTTATTATTCTTATCATAATAACTAAAGTACCATTTGTTGTTGAATAAAAAAGTAGAAAGAGGTGTTAAATGACTTTGATTCGTAGAATCTTTAATCAATTTAAAAATCTTTTGATAATTAGATTTAAAAGTAGCATTTTTATCAAATGGAACAATTGTACCATTTGGATTTATCCACATTTCAAAGCTTAAAGCATCATAATAAGTCGGTTTTACTCTTCCATACTTGTAATTGAACATTTCGCTTTGTGTCGTTGTCATATACGTACCATTTGCAGTTGTATAACCAGTTCCAGCAGATGCATTATAATAAGGCATTCCTATCATTAAAACAACCATTGAATCTATCTTTTCAGGAATCAAACCGTAGGATTTGTGATATTTATGAGTTTTACCCAATTTTTTAATCAAAGATTTTGTTTTTTCAATTGGTTCGCCTCTATCAATAATTTTTGTACTTTGAAAAGAAATTATTTCATGTGATTTATCACAATAATAAGTATTCAAGTTTTCTCCAGTTTTCGCATCGAATATTTTTAGTGTTACGTTATAATAATCTGCTTCAGATACATAATATTTTCCTTGATATAAAACAGATGTTCTATTTAGATAAAGTTTTTCAAATTTTGTTTGAGAGACTTTTCCAGTTTTTAAATCAATCGTTCTAAGTGAATTAAAATTATCGCTGAATGTTTCTAAATAAAAAAGAGAACCATCAAAGTAGGATTTTATCTTTGAAGAAACAGCTTGCAAATCATAATATTTATCATCATCAATCTGTGTGAAACCAATTGAACTCTCTAAAGGACTATTCCTAAAAGCATATATTTTCTTATAATCTCCTTCAATTTCTTTTTCCGTATATTTTAATGTAGTAATATCAATCGTATATATTTTTATAATCCCTTTTTTGTTTAAGGTGATTACATAATATTTATCTTCAAACTCATTCGCTGCCATTAGCTGTTCCTTTTTTTCAAATTCAATACCGATATATGTAGGGTTTTCTGGATTACTTATCGGTGTTTTATAGATATAAAAAGAAGCCATTCCATAACTCTGAAATCCTTGATTACCACGAGCGGTTATAATATTATTATCCAACAAATAAATATCTCTTAGATTACAATCTGGTCCAATATCTATAGTCTCAATGTGTTGGATTTGTTTAAACTCTTGGTCAAAAGCATACATTTCGTAGTTGACATTTCCTTTTTTCATCTTTGAAAAGAAACCGTATAAAGTTTGACCATCTTCTGATTGTGTAAAATACGTTTTGGAAGCATTTCCCATGAATTTTTTATCTAAGTTAATATCAATGATAGCAACTTGACCAAATGCAACCGAATACAAAAAAAATGAAAAAATAAATACTGTTAGAACTCTCATTTTATGGGTTTTTTAAAGTGTTAAAGAAAGCCGCAAAGATACAAAAAAGCCTATATTTGGAAAGTATCAGGCTTTTCGTAGAAGTCTATTCAAACATTTTATTTGAAATTATCACCACATATAAAAGGGAATATATCTTTATCAAACAAGATAAAGCCCAAATCGACATCTATAAACGAGAAGACAATCTTTGGAGCATTGTTCGTATTTCGGGGATTGAGGAAGTGCTTTTGTGGATAGTTTGGGGATTGAGATTAGGTTGAGGGAGTTTTATTGTGGTGTTTTTTAAGCTTGTTTAACTCTTTTTATATAATCTTCAATTCCTTTCTTTGATGCTTCTGAGCGATTGGTTTTCAATTTTTTAATTGTTTCATCATTTGGTTTTAAGCTATTTTGTTTTACCAGAATACCTGTAACTTCAACTGGACCTTTTTTGTAAAATGTTTTTTTATGATGATATTTAAATTTACCATCTGTAATAATTCCTAATATTTTATTGACTTTATTTTTGAAAGGTTGTTGTGATGAAAAGGTTAAATCATCAACATATCTTGTATAGATAATACTATTTTTTTTACAAAAATTAACTAACTCTTTATCAATATTCAGGAATACAAGATTCGCAATATATGAACTTGTTGGAGTTCCTTGTGGTAGATTTCCTTTATATGTTGTTAACTTAGTAAGTAACGATGCTATTTTATGATTAAAATTGTAACTAATAAACATCTTATAAACCTGTTTATTAGATATAGATGGAAAGAAACTCTTAATATCAGTACAAAGATGATAATTATTGCCTTGATGAGTTCGAGCATTCGTTATATTGCTTTTCTTTTTAATACTTCCATGTAAATAATTTGGTAATTGGATTTTTTGTAAAATATTTTTCAGAATATTTCTTTGAATTAATTTTAGAGATTTTGATGGGTTTGTTATTTTTCGCTCTTTAATATTCCCATTAGGTTTTATTTGCTTTTTGATAAATGAACTATAATGTTTATCAATATTATTAGTTATTTTTTGAATTGATTTCTTATTCGTTTTTAATTCAAAAAAAAGTTGATTTTTTGATATAATCATAAAAAAATGCTTTTCACATATTGTGATAATAAAGGTTCAATAGCTTTGAAATCACTAATTTTATCCGCTTTTACATCTGCTTCATCCATCGAAAGAAAAAATATAATAGGTAAAGGAATATTTAGAACATTACTTATCTTATCTAATGTAGAAAGAGTTGGTTCTTTTTTATTGTTTTCTATATTAGATAAATAAGATTGTGTTATTAAACATTCTTCTGCAAAAAGGTTTTGTTTAAAATTCTTAGCTTTTCTAAGTTCTTTTATTGTCTTACCTAAATTCATGTACTAAACTTTAATTTAAAAATTGTTAAAAGAATACCGTCAAATAATCATTGTAATTATGCTTACTAAACAAATCATTTTAAAAAGAAAGTATTAAATTTAAGAATTAAATCTAAAGTGTGAATCTTCTTCAACTTTTCATCTTTTGTCTTCAAGATACTTTTAATTAATTCCTTGCAATCTTCTAAAATTTCAATGTCGAAATCTGACAACTGGTCACGGTCGTTGTCCAACCTTTGGTTGATGTGCTGTTCTACAGCTGTTAATTGTAACATTTTATTAAAATTTAAATTAAAAAAATATGATATAATTATTATTAAAATTATATCAACACAAAATCTTCTTGCCTTCTTGCTTGTTAAACGTGACCAGTATAAGCATTCCTCTAACTTCTTGCCTTTATTAAAATAGTAATAGACATTATGGTACAAGTGACATGACTATGTTATAGTTTCGTGTTGCCCAAATAAAGATAACTTTATAGAAATTAATAGAAGTTATCGTGTCGCATTACATAGTAAATGTAATGAACACCATAAAAAACCAAGTGAAAACAAGATTTCATCAACCATTGTGTCAAAGAACTAATGCAAATATATAAAATATATCTAACAGAACAAATTTTAACATTAAAAACGTTAAAAAATATCTATTAATATAAAATCTCAACACCAAAAGACATTGAGCTTTTCAAAAAAACAACAAAAAACACTATTCAAACTCTCGATAATCCTCATTTCCCTTATCAACAATAACCTGCAAAACGCCCAAAAGCGTATCAATATTTGACAAAAAATAACGGTCAATATCTAAAGTAATCACATTGTTTTCCAACTTTATAAATCGCCATTCTGTACCAGTTGTGCTACAACCAAAAAGCGTTTTAAAATTATAACCTTCGTTTTGATTGAGTTGGTTCGCAGCGATAAGTTGAGCGGCACATTGAATTGTGCCTGATTCGATGTCTTGCTTTTTAGCTTCTGTAATATTGAAAATTGGAGCAACAACGAAATCCTGAATTTTACTAAACGACAGCATAAAATCACATTCACCATTTAGTCCATTCGCTTCATCGACATTGAGTAACATACCAGAATAAATTGTAAATTCTTCTTGATTTTCAATACTCAATTCCGTTAAAATCGGAGAAACTAAACGTTCAGAACGAGATTTCTCGCTACTAAAACCAATTCGTTGTCCACGACTTAGTGTTTCTTTTAACCACGAACTTGGCTCTACTTTCGGAACATTCATTTTTTCAAATAAATGTTCCGCTCTAAATTTTATTCCAAATTTTTTAGTTAAATCTCTTGCTGTGAAATTGGTATATGCCATAATTTTTGAATTTATATAAAAATACAAAAAATATAGGAACTTCGTTTCTTATTCCACCTCAAAAGTTTCCTCATTCCCACCAATACCTTTCAAAATCAACTTATCCCAAGCCTTCGGCAATGTCGCTTCAAACACCTGTTCCACACCATTATCCGTAATATCCAAACCACCAAAACCATTCAAAAGCGTCTGTAACGTGCCACCAGCACCAGTGGCGAAATAAGGATTTGTACCGCCAGCGGTTTCAGAAATTACACCGAAAGGTGGCACTTGATTGGGTTGATACGATTGATTAAAAAGTCCGTAAGCCTTTTCTGTTTCTCCAAAACGAGCGTACAAAGTCGCCAAAACAGAAAAACCCATTGCTGGCCCAGTAGGCGACATTCGAGGTTCGTAGTATTTTAAATCTTTGACAATTTGTTCTTTGGTGTTAACGATTTTCATTGGATAAGCCAATAGATTAACGTCTGCTTGTTTGATTTCTACACCATTATAAGTGGCATTTTCACGAGTTGTGCCGTCAGGAAATTTTAGTATCGGAATGTTGTCCGCAACGTGTAACCAATCAGGATTTGGTGTCAAACCTAACGCACGAGCGGCTTTGTCGGCTGCTTGTAGGCAAGTGATTGCCATTCCGTTGGTGTAAGCGTTGTTGTCGATGTTTTCTTCCCATTCGTTCGCACCGATGACATTGTTGATGTCGTATTTTCCTTTTCCGTTGCGTTCTACTCGGCTACACCAAAACGTGGCGATTTCTTTTAACATTGGATAACCACGAGTTTCGAGCCACTCTTTATCTTTCGTCACTTGATAATATTTCCAAGCTGCCCAACCAATATCGCCAGAAATGTGATGCTGAAAAGGGCCAGTTAATGCCCAAACTGGTGTATCTTCCGAACCATCAGCCGATGATTCCCACGGATACATCGCACCATCGTAACCATGCGAAAAAGCGTTTTGCTTCGCTGCTTGCAATCGCTCAAAACGATATTCCATAATGGATTTTGCAATCTCAGGTTGTAACATCAATAAAGGCGGATACATCCAAATTTCGGTATCCCAAAATACATGTCCGTTATATCCCAAACCCGATAAACCCATCGGCGACAAACTCAACGCTGTGCCTTTTCGCACGAAAGAATACAAGTGATAAATCATAGAATGTACATTCTTTTGTGCATCAACATCGCCTTCGATTATGATATCGGATTTCCATAATTCTGCCCAAGCAGCATTGTGACGTTTGAGTAATCTGTCTGTGCCTTCGAGTGCTGCATAGATTGTCAAACGTTCGGCTTCGTTCATTGGATCGTTGTAGGTTGCAGAAGAAACGGTTGAACCGACAACGCTAAATTTGTAAGTTTCGCCAGCTTTTAGCTTTTTATAAAACTTCGTCAAGTGACGATTATAATCCCAATCTTCATGGATTAAATCAGGTTCGTTTCCATGTTTTTCATTAAAAATAAAAGAAACGGAAGCGGCAACATTTAACTTTCCAGATGGACTTTTTCCCATCGAAGTCATCAACGGAATCTTGACGTGTGGACGATCAATTTCTGCATATAAATTTCGGACATCTTGTAAGTGTGTTGGTGCTTCGATAACTGCCATCGGATTGATTTCTATAGCTTCTTTTGCTGTTACTTCTACGATTGTCAACGCTGTATAAGGTAAGTGACGAAGTGACATCATGATATGTTTTACGGTTGCTTTTGTACCAACATCAAATGTTGTTATCAATTTTGCCTCTTTCATATCCAAGACTTGACGATAGTTTGATGTTGTTTTTTCATTGACGAAAGTGCCACCAACAATCATATCCATATTGACATGATTAAAAGTTTTTAGAATATTGGAAACTCGTCCACGTTGATAGTAATCGTACGCACCGTTTAAGACGACATCTTTGACGTGCATCGGTTTGGTAGAAGAAACTAAACCAACCATTCCATTGGCTAATGTTACGCCATAATAGTTGTTTGGGTCGATATCTTTGGCTTCGATGTGCCAGCCTGATTTTGAGTAATCTTGTGCGTAGCTTATCGTTTGCATAGTTATTATTGCGATAAGCAGAAGAAGTATTTTTTTCATTTTTTAATAAAATTTGGTTCAATTAAATGACGAAAAATAGGAATTTATTTTGACTTTTAAAATGAAGTTAGAAGATTGAAATAATTAAAAATGGTAGCAAATAAATATGAATATGACGAGGACTAATCTTGTAAAAACAGAAAAATCAGAGCATTATAAAATTAAAAAAGTTTGACATTTTGTATTATTCATATGTCTTAACCCTTCTATCACAGATTTGTAAACCCTTAAAGTTTAGAGGTTATATCTATTTATTTTTCATAAAAAAGGGGAAAAGTTCTACTTTTGTATAAGCGTGAGTTCTAAATAGGAAATTAATAAAATGACTAAATATTATTTATTAATTCTGTTATTAAGTGCTTGGACGAAATTGCTAAACTATTTAGATATTTCGAGTTCATAAATTTTATTACAAACTATATAAAATTAATAAATTGAAATTTAAACTATCACAACTTTTTAAGAAGAAGTCAACACCTCGTTTTACATTTTTAGATATAGGATTTCATGGAGATACTTATTTAATCAATGTTGTTAAGCAATTGCAACGCCAAATGAATGTTTTTGTGGAAACAGGAAGTAATGTTGCTACGACATTAGCATTTGTCGCAAAGAATAATCCTGATGTTCAGTGTATCTCTTGTGAACCCGATGATCAAGCCTACGCACATGCGATTAATAACACGAAACATTATCCAAATGTTACCTTATATAAGCAACTTTCCCAAGATTTTTTAAAAACATTGAAAGAAAAACATACCGATATTTTTGATAAAAATGTAGTGTTTTGGATAGATGCACATAGTTATGGTTTTGATTGGCCACTTCAGTTAGAAATTGAATTTATTACTTCGAATTTTAAAAATTATTTTATTTTAATTGATGATTTTAAAGTACCACATCTACCCGAATTCAACTTCGATGTTTATAAAGACCAGATTTGTTCTTTTGAATATATAAAAGATTATATTGCTTCAGATAATTATGCGTTATATTATCCAAATTATATAGAAAAAACATCTAAACATCATCCTCTACAAGGCTGGGGATTGATTTCAAGTGAAAATGTAAATTTTGATGAAAATGTAAAAAAATACATCAAAATCGAACGAGAAGTAAAGTGATATTCAAAATAATACTACATTTTAATGAAACGAGAACTAAGGATTAAAATTAGGTGTCAATTATTAATGAACATTGTATAAAGTCCGATATGCTGCGTTTAATCCCTGATATTTTGGGACATTCAAGTTTGAAAATCAATTTTGCAGATGATTCAAACCAAATAAAACACATTGATTATCAACATATTACACTTATTTTGATTCTTAATTCATATTAATAGACTTGTTACGACAAAGAGATATTATAATGCTTTTTGTCGTAAGAATTTATCATTCATTTATTTGAATCCGAATCGAAATAAAAATAGCCAACACAACTAAAACCATCATACAACCATAAGCAAACGTCAAGCTAAACTCATTGGCAATCATTCCAATACTCGGAGGTCCAATCAAAAATCCAAAAATACCAGAAGTTGTTACAGCAGCGATTCCAGTTCCCGATACAACGCCTGGTACTTTTGCAGCGGCACTAAATAAAATTGGTACGACACATGAAAAACCTAAACCAACCAACGTAAAACCCAAAATCGCTGTATAAATATTAGGAATAAAAATAACCATTGCTAAACCAATTGCACCTAAAATACTTCCAAATTGAATGATATTTTTTGAGCCATATTTTGGAATAATCGAATCGCCTGTAAATCTACCGATTGCCATAGTTAATGAAAAACCTGCAAAACCTAAACCAGCAATCGCAGCACTTCCGTCTAAATAATCTCGAATATAAATCGCTGACCAATCTGCAACTGCACCTTCGCCCATCATAATCACAAACCCAACAACGGCTAAACCAATCAACGCTCCAGAAGGAATTACAAACAGTTTTCCATCTTCTGTTTCGACATCTTCTACGGATAATAATGTTTTGGAAAAACCAATTATAACAATAATTAAAAATATCGCTAAACTCATTAAATGAACTGATACAGAAACACCAACTCCAGCCAAAAAACTTCCTAAAATTGCTCCAATCATTCCGCCTAAACTGAACATTCCGTGACAAGTAGACATAATCCGAATCCGTTGATTTTGCTCAATTGCAGCAGCAGCAGCATTCATCGCTACATCAGTCAAACCATGTAATAAACCTGCTAAAAACAATAAGCCAACCAGCGACCAAAATGACGTTGCATAACTTGGTAAAGCCATTGTTATAGTTGCTATAATAACACCAATAAACATCGTTTTCCCTGTTCCAAACTTAGACATTATCCAAGCCGAAAACGGCATCATTATCAATGCACCGATAGACATTCCCAACAAGGATAAGCCCAGTGTTCCTTCATCAAAACCTAACATTATTTTCATATCAGGAATACGAGTTACCCAACTTCCAAACAAAATACTGATAGTCATAAATACTAAACCGATGGCTATTGCTTGTCGATTATTAAAAAAAGTTTTTAGATTTTTTATCATTTTGCCTACACAATTTTTCCAGATTATCGTTTAAAAAGTAAAAGTATAAATATGAATCATAAATGTTGTATCGTATTGATAGCTTTTTTATTTTTAATTGTAGCGTGTCAAGAACCAATTGATAGACATGAAGTTGGAAGGTATTAAGTACGTGGACAGAAGTAAGCACGTAATTATAACGAAGTAATTTTTTTGTTCTACGATTTCAAAAAATGTGAGTATAGCAGAGTTACACAAATATTTTATGAAGAAGTAGAACAGAAAAAGTACGAGTTAGAATACGTGATTATTTTTGTTCACGTATTTAATGTACCAAAACCTATGAATAAACTAAACGTTCGTAAAGCATTAAACAAAGCCTTTCTTAAAGTCAAACCGAATCGTCAAGCGATTGATGGATTCAAAAATGCGTTGAATCATTTGTTGCAACGTATCAATCCTGCGGAAAGTGAGGAATTTAATAAAAACCTATTGAGCGATTTCTTTAAGGAATTTGCGTTTCAGCCTGACTATTTTATCAATACGAATGGTCGAACGGATTTGGTGATTCATCAAGGTAAAAATGCGAAAACGCCTATTTCGGTGATGATTGAAGCGAAGAAACCAAACAAAAAGGCAGAAATGCCAACGACCGAAAACCTCAACGCCAAAGCAACGCAAGAACTCCTACTCTACTATTTGCGGGAACGCATTACGAATAACAATTTGGCAATCAAGCATTTGATTATTACGGACACGTTGCAATGGTTCGTTTTTGATGCAGCGGAATTTGAAAAATATTTTGGTAGTGATAAAAAGTTAGTCAAACAATTTCAAGATTTTAAGAATGAAAAATTGTCGGGAACAAAGACCGACTTTTTCTATAACAATATTGCGAAAGCGGCAATTGATAAAGTGCAGAATGAAATTACGTTTACGCATTTTGATTTGAATGATTATCAAAAAATCGCTGCGGCAAATGATGTCGAAAAAAGCAAAAAACTGATTCCGTTATTCAAAATCTTGTCGCCTGAACACTTACTCAAACTCAAATTTGCGAACGATAGCAATACGTTAGATAAACGGTTTTATGCCGAACTCTTGCACCTTATCGGATTGCACGAAGTTGGCAAAAGCAAGAAAACAATCGAACGTTTGCCGAAAGGCAAAAGAAATAATGGTTCGTTATTAGAAAATACAATCGTACAACTCGAAAGCACAAACCGATTGCGAAAATTAGCAAATCGCAAACAATACGGAAAGACGGAAACCGAGCAATTGGAAGCCGTTGCCTTAGAATTAGTGATTACTTGGGTGAATCGGATTTTGTTTTTAAAACTCTTGGAAGCTCAACTATTGACGTATCACAAAGGCGATAAATCGTACTCGTTTTTGCATTATGACAAGTTGAATGAATATGATGAAGTGTCGGCTTTGTTCTTTCAAGTATTGGCGAAACAGCCGAAAGATAGAACGGATTTCAACCATCAGAATTTTGAAAAAGTACCGTATTTGAATAGTTCGTTGTTTGAACCGACGGAACTGGAAGAAGATACGATTTTTATCAATGCGTTGCGAGATAAGTTCGATTTGCCGCTGCTGACAACAACCGTTTTGAAGGACGACAACGGCAAACGCTTGACTGGCAAACGGAACACTTTAGAATATTTATTCGCCTTTTTGGATGCTTACGACTTTGCGAGTGAAGGCACGGAAGATATTCAGGAAGAACAAAAAACGATTATCAACGCTTCTGTCTTGGGTTTGATTTTTGAGAAAATCAACGGTTATAAAGATGGTTCGTTTTTTACGCCAGGTTTTATCACGATGTATATGTGTCGGGAAACCTTGCGTCGTGCCGTGATTCAGAAATTTAATGAGGCGAAGGATTGGAACTGTCAGACGTTCGAGGATTTGAAGGAAGATTTGAATATTGACATTCGTAAAAATAAAAATGGTCGAAATGCTGCTCGTTTGGCGTTGAATACTATTTTTAATCAAATTAAAATCTGTGATCCTGCGGTTGGTTCTGGTCACTTTTTGGTGTCTGCGTTGAATGAATTGATTGCGATTAAGTCGGAATTAGGGATTTTGGCGGATGAAAAGGGCGACTTGATTTTGGACTATTTGTTTACGGTCGAAAATGATGAATTGGTCGTGACGAAAGATGAAGATAATACCTTGTTTCAATATAATCCGACAAGTACGGAAAGTTCACGGATTCAAAAAACGTTGTTTCACGAAAAGCAAACGATTATTGAAAATTGCCTTTTTGGTGTGGATATTAATCCGAATTCGGTCAAAATCTGTCGCCTTCGCTTATGGATTGAGTTGTTGAAAAATGCGTATTATAAAAAGGAAAATGAGTTAGAAACGCTGCCAAATATTGATATTAATATTCAATGTGGTAACTCGCTGATTAGTCGATTTGACTTAGATACGGATTTGAAAGAAGTGCTAAAAGAAGCGAAAAAACAACACGGAATTACACTTAAAAAATATAAAAATGCTTTTCAACGCTATCGTCAGACGAATGATAAAGCCGTGAAATACGAAATGGCGGAATTGATTCAAAAGGTCAAAACAACTTTCCGAACGTCGATTACTAAAAATAGTAAAGACAATAAAAAACTCGTAAAACTTAGCGAGGAACTGTATTACAAGTATAACGCAACGTCGCTTTTTGAAACGAAACTCACCAAAGCACAACAAAAAGATAAAACAGCATTAACTAAAAATGTCGATAAACTAAAAGCGAAAATTCAAGAAGAAGAAAATAATGTGATTTATGAAAATGCCTTTGAATGGCGTTTTGAGTTTCCTGAGGTTTTGAATGATGATGGGGAATTTTTGGGTTTTGATGTGGTTATTGGAAATCCGCCTTATGTAAGTGCGAATGATTTAAAAAAATCTGTTTCTAAAGAAGAATATAATTTTTATAAATCCAATTTTAGAACTGCAAAAGGTACTGTTGATGTTTATATCTATTTCTTCGAATTAGGTTTTAATTTATTAAAAAAACCAAAATCATTTATAAGTTTCATTACTCCAAATAGATTTCTTTCGGCAAGCTATGGAAAGGCTTTGAGGAATATCATTTTGAATGAAATGAGTTTATTATTGATAGGAGATTATTCTAATGTAAAAGTTTTTAAAGAAGCTTCAACTTATCCGATTGTAACGATATTATCAAATGAAACTAAGAAGCATAATCTTAAATCTTACACCTATAAGGAAGATAGTACAATAACTTATCGTGAATATAATTCAAAAGATTTGTATCTATTAAATGATTCTATATTAGGATTCGTTCTTAGTAATAAATTCATAATTACAAAAAAGGTAATTAATCAAAGTGTTCCTTTAACTCATTGTGGAAAAATAAACGCTACATCCACTGCAAGTGAAGCTGCTAAATTTCATGAATACATTAATGAAAAAGATGGATTTAAATTAATTAATACAGGGACAATTGATAAATTTTGTACAACTTGGGGAATAAATAAAATGACTGATAAAGGGAAGAAATATTTGACTCCATATTTATCGAAAAATAAAGAAATTTTAAAAAATAGATTCGGATTATACTCAAAACCAAAAATTATTTTTGCTAAAATAGCAAAAACACCAGAAGCTTTTTTTGATATTGATGGTAAATTTGCATCTGTAAATACAAATTGCATTCATTCTTTCAATAATATGTATTCTCCTTTTTATATTGTTGCTTGGGTTAATTCAACTTTGTTTCAATATATCTTTGAATGTTTTTTTGATGGTTTAAAAATGTCAGGAGGTTACTTATTATATTCTTCACCGAATATTTCTAATATGTATATTAAAGATATTTCTCAAAATAAACAAGAACCGTTTAAAAATCTCGTCACCGAAATTCTAACTATAAAACAAGAAAATCCCGAAGCGGACACAATCGACTTAGAACGGGAAATAGATAAATTGGTGTATGCGTTGTATGATTTGACAGCGGAAGAGATAGCGATAGTGGAAAAGGGATAAAATTAAAAAGCCTGTTGTTTTGGAGAACAGTAGGCTTTTTGAGTTTTTAAGGTAAAAATGAAGCAGTAATCAGTGTTTAGTTTACCATTCGATACAGTAAATTGTCTTGCCCGTTTGAGCATCTGCTCCATATTCAATCATATAAGCTGTGCCTTTATTCCGTAGGTGATTGACTTTTGCGACTGCTTGTCCATAACTTTGAGTAATCAAGCGGATTCCGCCTTTTGTATTAGCTTGTTCTACTGTACTAATTTTCTTGTTGTTAAATGTTGATAAATTGCTCATATTACCGATGTGTTTTTATTATTAATTTAACTAATATGTTATGGTCGGTTATGTTCAAGAGTTGTGCCATAAATTTTAATTAATTATTTTTTTTAAAAAATCCCGAAGCGGACACAAGCGATTTAGAACGGGAAATAGATAAATTGGTGTATGCGTTGTATGATTTGACAGCGGAAGAGATAGCGATAGTGGAAAAGGGATAGTTTATTGAAAGTTAACTTTTTTAGTTCTTTAATAAATGGTGTTTTTAGAATGTAATGAATTGTGGCTATTTTCACTACAAAGTCAAATTGTAATGATAGATGCCTACAAAATAGAGCACACACACGTATAAGTATAAATTTAATGTATTTTCGCAGGAACATTAAAAAAGTAGTAACTACTCAACTTTATAAAATTGTTTGTTTAATCGGGTTAAAAACCTGATTTTATAGATGTTGTATAGTCAAGTAATACTCGAAAGTTTAAAAATCAAATGCTTCTTAGCATTTTTGCATCTAAAGAATTGGGTTTTAACCCAATTAAACGCAGATTATTAATCATGCTAAGTAGTTATAAAAAGTATAATTTCTAATTCAAACTCAATTATTTACAATAACGATTATTAATAAATATGTTACAGAACGATTTATTTTTACGCACAGCACGAGGAGAACAAGTAGAACGGCCACCAGTTTGGTTGATGCGTCAAGCAGGTAGAATTTTGCCACAATACAGAGCATTGAGAGCGAAACTTTCAGGCTTCAAAGAATTGGTAGAAACACCGGCTTTGGCTTGTGAAGTGACGATTCAGCCTATTGATGAGTTAGATGTAGATGCAGCGATTATTTTTTCGGATATTTTGGTGATTCCCGAAGCAATGGGTTTGACTTACGAAATGATAAAGGGAAAAGGCCCTTGGTTTCCAAATACGATTAAAACGCAATCTGATATTGATAAGTTAGTCGAAAGTGAAGCTGCTGCCGCAGAATTGCAATATGTTTATGATGCTGTGAGTTTGACTAAAAAAGAGTTGAATAATCGTGTTCCGTTGATTGGTTTCTCTGGTGCGCCTTGGACAATTTTGGCATATATGATTGAAGGTTCGGGAAGTAAAACTTTCTCAAAACCTAAAAAATTCCTTTACACAGAACCTGTTTTAGCACATCAATTATTACAAAAAATCACGACTTCTACGATTGCTTACTTAAAAGCAAAAATTCGTGCTGGCGTTGATTTAGTACAGATTTTTGATAGTTGGGCGGGAATCTTGACGAAAGAACAATATACAGAATTTGCATTGCCTTACATCGCTCAAATCTGTGATGCGATTGATGAAGTTCCAAAAACGGTTTTTGCTAAAAACGCTTATTTTATGCGTGAGGAATTAGGTCGATTGAATTGTAATGTAATCGGTGTTGATTGGAATATGAATCCTTTAACAACTCGTCAGTTAGTTGGCGAAAGCAAGGTTTTACAAGGAAATCTTGATCCTTGTATGTTGTATGCTGCACCAGAAAAAATTGAAATCAAAACAAAAGAAATGATTCAGTTGTTTGATTCAAAACACATCGTTAATTTAGGTCACGGCGTTTATCCGGATACACCTTTAGATGGCGTAAAAGCCTTTGTTAATACGGTTAAAAATTACTCTTACTAATTAGGAATTTTTAATTAGGAATTAGGAATTGATAATTTGAAATAGATAGCAGATATTTTCACAAAAATATCTGCTATTTGATTTTTAATCTCAATTATTTCGTTAATTCCTTATTACAAATTTCTAATTCTTCATTAGAAAAAATGATTTTATTAATTTCTCCTGCAAAATCTTTAGACTTTTCAGCAAGTGACGTACAAAAACATTCAACACCTCGAATGTTGGTAGATAGCGAAGTTTTGATTCAAAACTTAAAAAAGAAGTCTTCGACGGACTTACAACAACTTATGAAAGTCAGCGAAAATATCGCTAATCTCAACGTCGAACGGTATCAAAATTTTAAAACACCTTTCAGTTTAGACAATGCAAAGCAAGCCGCTTTAGCATTTCAAGGCGATGTTTATAAAGGAATGGAAGCCGATACTTTTTCGGAAGAAGATTTGGCTTTCGCCCAAAATCATTTACGAATCCTGTCTGGTTTGTATGGTTTATTGAAGCCGTTGGATTTGATTCAGCCTTATCGTTTGGAAATGGGAACACGTTTGCAAAACAAAAAAGGTAAGAATTTATATGAGTTTTGGGATACCAAAATCACGGAAACATTGAATGAAGATTTGGCAGCACAAGGTGATAATATTGTTATTAATTTGGCTTCAAAGGAATATTTCAAGTCGATAAAAAAGAAAGCCTTAAACGCTGATTTATACAATATTAATTTCAAAGAAGAGAAAAACGGACAATTCAAAATCGTTGCTTTTTTTGCGAAAAGAGCTCGTGGAATGATGTCGAATTATATCATTAAAAATAAAATTTCAAATCCTGAACATTTGAAAGGTTTTGATTATGATGGTTATTATTTTAATGAAGATTTGTCGTCGGAAAGAGAATTTATTTTTACGAGATAAGAAAAGAAAAAGCTTTACGAAAGTGTATAATTTTGAAAAAGTTCAAAATGCTGGGTTTAGACGGATTAAAATCCGCCTTTTTAGATGCTTAAATTTTAGACAAAATACTCTATTTTTAAACTTTTGAGTGTTTCGTCCGAATTTGTATTATTTACAGAATCGGATTTTAACCTGCTGCGTCCCGAAACCTCGGGGATTAAACGCAGAATGTTAAACATGTTTTCAAACTTTCGTAAAGTTCAAATTATTGATATTCATAACTCAAAAAAAATGTGTCAATCTTCCAATAAAATCCGATTCTGCACTTGCGAAAATTCAACGCCAAAAAAAATTATTCACAACAAAAAATCTCGTCGTTTCAAACGAAATTCAGCGTTGATAGAAACCGATGTTAAAGCACATTTAACTTGGCATTTATACAGAAAAATCGAAGGAACTTATGAAAATGCTGCAACGATGGACGGAATGTTTTTTGAGCCGTTGCATCAAATAACAGAAGAATTGACACCAGAATTTATTGTTCAAAATATGAATACTGAAAACTGCTTTGACTTTGATTATCAACCAGTTGAAGGCGATGAGTTGCATATTTGGACGAATCACGAAAAACATATTAAATCAACATTTCCTTCTGGTTATTTGTCTTTTTTGTTTACCAATAATCAATGGGAAATTGGTTCAAGTCTGTCGTTTGATAATGAAGAGATTTTGAAAGGAAAGGTGAAGATTGAGGAATAGAAAAGATGAAAAGCATTTTTAAAATGCCTTTCATCTTCAAATAAAAAATCTGTGTTTATCTGTAAAATCTACGGAAGAAAATCTACTCAATCGTAAACCTAAACCCAGCATAAATCATCGTTCCCATAATAGGTGCGTAAACCTGTGACGCATCAAAAACTGGAACACCATTATCTTGATTGAAAGGATCACTTGCTCCGATAATGGCATTGTGTTGTGTGTAGTTTGTCAAGTTTTCGCCACCAATGTAAATTTCAAATTTATCATTAAATGTTTTCGTTAATTGTGCATTAATCGTCAAAAATCTTGGTGCTTCACCAGTCAAATTATGAACACCTAAAGAACCATGTCCAGCTCCACTGTGTTGACTATGATCTTTAATCGTCAAGACACGTTGTTGACCAACTAATTGTATCGTTGTATGCAATTTCCAGCTTTCGTCTAAAGTATTCAAACCAACCGTTACCAAACCTCTATGTCTTGCTACTAAAGGAACTTGTAATAATTCATCTTCAAAAGTAACTTTAACATCATTGAATTTATACGCTAATTTCACTTCTAAATAATCGCTCAAATCTGCGGTTAAAGACGTTAAAAAACTATTAGCATACGAACGACCATTTAAATTATAAAAACGAATTTCATTATCGTTTTGCTCTCTATCCATGACGATTTGATTCACAAAATGCGTTGTGTATAAATCGGTACTAAAACTGAATAATTTATGATTGATTTCAAAGTTTTTCGTAAAATTCAGACCAACATTCCAAGCTTCTTCTGCGTCCAAATCTTCCAATACATTGATGACACGAGCCGAAGTTAACGCAGAAATATTTTCTGCTAAAATTCGAGCCGTTCTATAACCTCGACCAGCATTAAATCGAACAACTGTATTTTCATCGAAGTTGTAACGAATATTCATTCGAGGCGTAACAAACAAACCGTGAAGGTTGTGATAATCAGCACGTAAACCTAACACTAAACCGAATGTCTTTTTGACTTCTAATCCGTCTTTATTTTTCGTTTTTTCTCGTAAAAAATTATACTCAAAAAATCCACCGACAGCCGATTCTGTCAAGCTATAATCTACATCAGCAAACATTTCATCGTATTCATCATACATGTAACTTGCACCAGTTTTATACTTATGATCCGTTGTACGAATGATATTGTCATAAATCAAATTCGTATATAAACTGCGTTGTGTTGCGTCGTATTGATTGCGACCAAAAAATCCATCATTTCTATGAAAAGTCGCATTCGTAATCCAGCCCAAACTTGCGAATTGATTCTCAAAACCCAAATAACCCATTTTTGCAAAAACATCAACTCTATCGGTCAATAAATCAACACCATACAAATCTGTGTTTTCCTCAAAACCAACTTGTCCGCCTTGAAAACGACTGGTCAACGCTTGTACATTAAATTGTCCTCGCAACGTTTCGCCACGATAAAACGCACGAAACAAACCGTTTAAGTTTTGCTTTTTGGGAATATCCATAAATCCATCTTCATTATGATCGACTTCGCCATTGAAAATATTACCATGCAATAACGCACCGACAGACCATTTATCCGTCAATTGATGATTTAAATGTACATTCAATTCTGTTCTACCGACATGATTCGCATAACCATTGACATGGAATTTTTCGCCTTCAAACGGTTTGATTAATTCCACATTAATATTTCCAGCGATGCCTTCGTAACCGTTGACAACCGTACTTGCACCTTTCGCAATCGAAATACTTTTCACCCAAGTACCAGGAATATATTCCATTCCGAACGGATAACCTAAACCTCGCATCGACGGGCGATTTTCGATTTGCATTTGCGTATAAACGCCTCGCAAGCCCAACATTTCGATTTCCTTCGCACCAGTTACAGCATCAGAATAAGCAACATTTACCGCTCCATTTGTTTCAAAACTTTCGGACAAATTACAACACGCTGCTTTACGCAATTCGCCAGCGTTGATTTGTTCGATATTAAATGTTTTTAAAGTAGAAATAAACGCATCACGTTCTTTTGCCGTGATTTCCACAACATCCATTTCAACGCCCATGGCAAAGAAGATAATCAAATCTTCATCTTCAGGCGTAATTTCCAACGTATCAGCCGTATAACCAACATAGCTGATAACCAACATGTTAGTTGATTTGATTCGAGGAATTTTGAAATAACCTTCTTCGTTTGTGTAAACGCCATTCGTCGCACCTTGCCAGTAAATACTCGCACCAACCAAACGCTCTTTATCTTGATTGACTACGATTCCAGTCAAATCTTGTGCAAAGCCTTGAAAACCAAGACTTATTAATATGATGATTAGTATATTTTTCATTTTTTTTATTGTTAGAATTTAGATATTAGATTAATAAAATTTAAACTTTTCCAATCTAAAATTTCACACTTTCCGTCATGCTGAATTTATTTCAGCATCTCCCGAATATTAAAGTACAAGTGTTTATAAAGTCCCAAATTTTAATTTTGAACTTTTACAATATTTTGTTTTAAAAACATAGGAGATGCTGAAATAAATTCAGCATGACGATTTTTTTTAACTTTTTAGATTGGAATTTTGTATTCTAACAAAGGAAAGTCTCAAACAAAACCTCAATGTCATCTTCGACAATTAAAGGCGGTTTGTAGTTGAAATATTTTGGAGAAAAATATGGTAAGATTTCTTGGAATTGTAAATTTTCTATTGGAATAGTTGCTACAAAAATTGGTAAAACTTGCTGAAAATCAACAAATAATGTTTGTGCTTCTTCATCGACTTGAACGAAAACAACTTTATCATCGCAACAACTTTTGGTCTTATTAAGTCCGCAAGTTGCTAATTTTTTTTCGGCTGCTCGTTTTTCGCAACACGTCATTTCAATTACTTCATGTTCACATTTTTCAACCTTATATAAAATAGCTGATTTTACCAATTCACCAGAACAAAAGTGCTGACTAATTGTCAAACCATTGGTAGAAACCAAAATCAATAAGGATAATATGTAAGCAAGTAGTTTGATAAGTATTAATTATTAAGTGTGAATTATTAGTACAAATATACAGATTTTGTTGAACCCATCCTCAATCCTTCCCTTAAAAATGGAAGGAAGCCTGACGACAGTACTCGGAAATTTAAGTTTTTGAGTATAATTCCCTTCCATTTTTAAGGGAAGGGTTAGGTTCAGTCAAATACGACTCAAAACCAATCTTCCAATTTCCGCATCTTTCAAAATATTTTTCAAATCTGTATTTTCAGATTTTACTAAATCCTGTGCAAAAGTCAATCGCAAATCATCTGGCAAAAAATCTAATTTTATAAATGACTTTAAATTTTCTAATTGTAAATCATTGATTTTGAAATTTTTATTATCAACAGTCTGAATCAATCGTGTACAAATCGTTGCCAAAATATCAATTCGTAACGAATCACCAACCACCAAATCATACAACCGATTTTCAACTTCGTCCTCAAAATCTTGACTATCCAGAATCTCATTTGGCGAAAGCAATAATTGCATATCATTCTGAACAAAAGCGATAAAACTCGCCACTGTTTTTGCATCTAAAGTCGCATCGCCTAAGAGTTGAATCAAATCTAAATTCGATTGCCAATTATCAATCGTTTGAATGTTTTGAAAAAACTGAACCAATGTTCGAGGTGTAGTTCGTTCGCCAGTAATGACATTCGGATGCGTCAAAACAAAATTGATGCAACGATTATCAATACCATTTTCATTTGCCCATTTTGCCCAAGTTTTAACATCGAAAGTCATCGTAATATGCAGCATTCGAGTCAACATTGCATCGTCCATTGGCGTAACAGAATAATCGCCACCATCAGGATTTGCCGTCAAAATAATCTGCCAACTTTCAGGCAATTTCCAACTCACCAATTCATAATTTTGCAACAACTGCATAATTCCACGCAAGATTCTATCATCCGCACGATTCACATCATCAATCAGTAAAATACCTTTTCTATTCGTTGTTGGAATCCAGTTTGGAGCAGCAAAAACCGTTTTTCCATCCACGATTTTCGGCATTCCAACTAAATCGCCCATTTCCTCAAATTGAGCAGGTGCAATATATACAAAGTCAAAATCATTTGCTTTCGCAAAATCTTGAACCAGTTCCGTTTTTCCGATTCCGTGTTTTCCCCAGATACAAATTGGTATTCGACTACTTTTTAAAACATGATTTAAAAATGTTTCGATTTCGGTTGCGTTTGCTTGAGTTCCGTATTGAATGTAGTTCATTGTTGATTTTATCCTAATATTTATTTGATAAAATTTAAGTACCTATTCACATTATTATATTTTAATTATTTGCTACAGTAGACTTTATTCTAAATAATTTAGCTTCATACGAAATTATTTAGAATAAAGGTAACTACTCAGTATCTATGAAATTCTGCGTTTAATCGGATTTTAATCCGATTCTTTAGATATTACTCCGTTCAAGAAGTTGGCAAAAAAGATAAAACTCCGATTTTAAGGATAATTTTTCTCCTGTTCGAGTGTTTCTCATCAAAGAACCATCTAAAGAATCAGGTTTTAACCTGCTGCGTCCCGAAACCTCGGGGATTAAACGCACGATGTTATAAATGCTGAGTAGTTACGAATAAAGTCTAATAAACATACACGATTTCATTGGGCGTTGCCCAATACTATTGATTTTGTCCCTTTGGTTTTTTTATTTATCGGTCGAATGTTAGACGCATTCCTTTTTGACTTTCGTCAAATTCGCCATTTGCGTAAGCAATGTGTCCGCTAACGATTGTTGTATCGACTGCACCTTTGAACGTATGACCTTCAAACGGTGACCAATTACATTTGTAATAAATATTATCTTTCGTTACTTCCCATTCTTTGTTAATGTCCACCAAAACCAAATCTGCAAAATAACCTTCACGAATATAACCACGTTTTTCTACCTCAAAACAAATCGCTGGAGCATGACACATTTTTTCAATAATTTTCTCCAAACTGATTTTTCCTTGATGATAAAATTCCAACATGACATTCAATGAATGTTGTACCAAAGGAACACCAGAAGGAGCAGAAAAATAGTTACCAGATTTCTCTTCGACGGTGTGCGGAGCGTGATCCGTTGCGATAATATCCAAACGATTATCCAACAATGCTGGCATCAACGCTTCTTGATGTTCTTTACCTTTTATAGCTGGATTACATTTGATTTGTGTGCCTTTTTCAGCATAATCATCCGCATTAAAATACATATGATGTACACAAACTTCTGCCGTAATTCGTTTCTCTTCCAATGGAATATCATTACGGAATAAATCTAATTCTTCTTTAGTCGAAATATGCAAAATATGCAAACGAGTATTATACTTTTTCGCCAACTCAATCGCCAAAGTTGACGACTTATAACAAGCCTCAACATTACGAATAATCGGATGCATTTCGATAGGAACATGCTCACCATATTTCTCCTTAAATGCTGCCATATTGCTGCGTACAGTTGCTTCATCTTCGCAATGTGTCGCAATCAACATCTTGATTTGAGAGAATAATTTCTCCAATACTTCACGATCATCAACCAACATATTTCCAGTACTCGAACCCATAAAAATCTTCAAACCACAAACCGTTTTCGGATCCGTTTTCAAAGCTTCTTCCAAGTTGTCGTTTGAAGCTCCCATAAAAAAGGAGTAATTCGCCAATGATTTCGCAGCACCAACATCGTACTTTTTTTGTAGTAATTCCTGTGTTAAAGTCGCAGGTTTTACATTTGGCATTTCCATAAAAGAAGTCGTTCCACCAGCAACTGCTGCACGAGCTTCTGTATAAATTTCCGCTTTGTGTGTCAATCCTGGTTCACGAAAATGTACTTGGTCATCAATGATACCTGGCATCAAGTATTTTCCAGTTCCATCAATCGTAATATCTGCTTCGTTGGTTAGACTTTCGCTAATAGCAGCGATTTTGCGGTCAGCAATGAATACGTCTTTTTGTTCAATTGTGCCTTCGTTAATTACGTTGGCATTTTTTATAAGAATAGATTTCATTCGATTTACATTTCGAGTTACGAGTTTAAACCTTCGTAACTTTATTTTAAAAGATTTATCGCAAATATAAAGACCAAACTTTCAATTGACGAATGAATGCCGAAAATGTCTAAATCTATTATTGGCAAAAGCCAAACTTATATTTTCTTAAAATATCTTACCTTTATCTATTATCAAAGGGCTTTCTCATAGAAATAATTTGAACCACAAAAGGCATAATAAGTATTCACAAAAGAATTAATAAATATAACTTTTGTGAATATCTTTTGTGCCTATTGATTCTTTTGTGGTTCAAAAAATATAAATTTCATACATTAAACGTTTTTATGAGAAAGCCCTTTCTATTATCAACTAAAATTACAAACTATGCGAATTTTATTTATTTTGCTTATCGCAATAATAGACTGGAACATGGCGACCAGTCAATCATTAGAACAACAATTTCAAAAAATTATAGATGAAGTGTACGCTGAACATCCAGATGCTATTGGCATTATCACTTCCGTAAAAAGTACAGATTTTGAATGGAACGGAGCAGTTGGCTACTCGGACAAAAACAAAACGCCAATTGATGCACAACAACCAGCATTGATTGCAAGTAGCATCAAAACCTACGTTGCAGCAACAACTTTAATGCTTGTCGAAGCCAAAAAACTTACCTTAAATCAACCGATAAAAGAATTATTACCAAAGAAAACAACACGACTTTTTGAAAAAGATGGCTACGATTTTGAAGCCATTCAGTTGAAACATTTGCTTTCGCATACAAGTGGAATTGAAGATTACTTTAATGATGATTATCAAGCATTTATCACCAAAAATCCGAAGTATCGTTGGACACGAAAAGAACAACTTAAACGAGCAGTAGAAGTCGGTCAAAAATTAAACGAACCAGGCGAACAGTTCGCTTATGCAGATGTGAATTTTGTTCTCGCTTGTGAGATAATCGAGAAAGTTACTGGCAAACCATTTTATACTGCGATTCGAGAATTATTGGATTATAAAGGTTTAGAATTGAATCATACTTGGTTTCCAACCTTGGAAGAAAAACCAGCAAATACGTTACCTTTGATTCATCAATATGTTACGTCTGACAATTGGGATTCTTATGATTTTGATCCATCTTGGGATTTGTATGGCGGCGGTGGAATCGCAGCAACTGGAAGCGATATGGCGAATTTTTTGTATGCTTATTTTAATCAACAGATTATAAAAGATAAAGTGGTACAAAAGCAGATTTATACCATTGTTCCAACTAAACAGAGAGAAATTTATCCATATTTTATTGGTTTGTATCAAGATATTTATCACAATATGTTTGGCTTTGGTCACGGTGGATTTTGGGGAACACAAATGTTGTATTTTCCAGAAATTAATACGTCGATTTCAGTCATTGTTTCGGATAGAGATAAACGAGACATTAATCGGGAAATCATTGGAAAAATCACAAAAATAATTCAAGAACATCAACAAAAAAGTAGTGATTTTTACGATAATCAAAACCAAATTATTGACGATTATTTAGATAAGATTAACGACTTTTCAGGTACAATTTTAGTAGCACAACAAGGCAAATTTACGACAACAAAAGTCAGTGGATATGCCAATAAAGAATTTCAAGTTCCTAATGAAGTTAGTACAAAATTCAATATTGCTTCGATTACGAAAACCTTCACAGCCGTTGCGACACTTCAATTGTACGACAAAGAATTAATTGATTTACAAAAGACAGTTGGTGAATATTTACCAAATTATCCAAACAAAACGGTTCGAGATTCGGTAACGATTCATCAACTTTTGACACACACTTCTGGTTTACCGCCGTTTTATGGAAAAGGTTATTTGAAAGCGAATAAAATAGAATTGAAAAATGTCAGCGATTTTGTTCCGCTTTTCGCTAATGAAGAATTGATGTTTCCGTCAGGTTCAAAGTATAATTATAACGGTTCGGGATTCGTAATTTTAGGATTGATTATAGAAAAAATTAGTAATCAAAATTACTATGATTACTTAGAGAAAAACGTTTTTGAAATCGCCAATATGCCAAATACGTTAGCGATTCCAACCGATTCAATCGTAATGAATAAAGCGAATGGTTACACCTCATTTTGGGGCGACAACGATTATTATTCACGCAACGATTCTTATATTTCAATGGCTTCGCCAGCAGGTTTTCATTATTCTACAGTTGAAGATTTATATAATTTTTCTCTCGCTTTACGCAATGGTAAATTACTAAAACCAGAAACGTATCAATTGATGATTGCACCAAAAGTCAAAGGTTTTAATACACATATTGGTTACGGAATTGATGTGGACAAACGTTATGATGAAGTGATTATTGGTCATGCTGGCGGTTGGTTTGGCGTTCGTTGCGAATGGATGGATTTTTTAGGTTCAGATTATACAATTATCGTCTTATCGAATGAAGATGATAATGGTGAATCAAAGGCTTCAAAAGTAATTGAGGATTTGAAAAATTTGGTTGGTAGAGAACGAATTTGGTAATAAAAAGATTACTGAAAAAACGGCAGCTAAAGACAATCGTTCCCTAAAAAATAACTGCCTTGTAAGATTTTAACTTACAAAAGCAGTTATTTAAAATCGATATATTAATATCAATCCTATAAACTTATAACTTAATTTTTATAATAGAATTTACTTATTAATGTAAAAGAACCTTTTGCAAGTATCGTTCTTTCTCCGTTCTAAATTCTACGAATATCATACCTCGTGGTAAATCACTCACATTGATAGAAGAACGTCCAGACAAAAACATATTATTTTCTTCTCGTAACATTCGCCCTGTTATATCATAAATGCGTAATGTTCCTTTATCATTTATATCAGCAGCATCGAATGAAATCATATCACCAGCAGGATTAGGAAATACAAAAAGCGATTTTGTAATAGAAATCTTATTTGTATTGGTATAATATGCTAATGAATCAACTACAACAAATTGTCCCATCATACTATTGTCCTCATGTGTCAAAATATGGCAGTGATACATAAATCCTTCCATAGGCGATATCGCAGGACTTGGGAAACTATCAAAACGAGCCTCGAAAGTCATTGTTGCACCTGCTCTGACTAATTGAACATCTTTCCAACCAACCAATTCATCCGGTAAATTAGAAAAAGTATAAGTCGTAGTGCTATCATCACTAAAACCTAATTTCCCAGTATATTCTACAACCTGAAATTGTACTTTATGAATATGGAAAGGATGTGCATGATTAGTCTCATTTTTAATAATCCATCTTTCTTTGGTGTTTACCAAGACCGTGTCATTAATCACCATCATATTCATGGTATCACCATTAATCGTCCATTGTTGACCACTTCCCCCCATTAATCTTTTAGTTCGAGTTCTGAAAACATCCCCCGGAGCAAGTGCATAAGTAGGATCTAAACCTACAGGAATAGCAAAAACTGGTTGAGCAGGATTGATAGATTGATCAACCACAAATGCCATAATAGCACGATCAGCAGATGCAGGCATTCGTGATGTCGGAGCTGGCATTCCATTTAAGTACAAAGCATCTGTAGGTAGATAATTATTGATCAGATAAACCGTATCTCCATCAGCATACGTAGTAAAATCCACCACAAAGTCTCTTCTATCCCCTACTGATAGCAATGTAGAATCTATAAAACGAACTTGCTGAAGATATCCTCCACCTGTAGCAACCTGATAAATAGTCTTAAAGCTTGTCGGGTTATCTCGCTCCGTAGATAAACTTATACCATACATTTTTCGAGGTGAACCATTTAGAAATCTCAAACGTACCATTTGTTTTGGTACGTGCATCACACCTCCTGCAACACCATTAACAACTGTAAAACGACCATTGCCAGGTTGTTCCGTTGCTTTAATATCCGTTGCTGTATTTCCATTAAATACAAAATCTTTCTCTTGAATAATGATTGGAAAGTCATTCTTACCATAATCATTAGGCAATTGATTTGCTAATGGATGATTAGAATCTTCTACTATCATCATACCTGATAAACCACGAATAACTTGTATCGTTGTCGAATCCATTAAGTGTGTATGATACCAAGCCGTTTGAGGTTGATCAATCATTCTAAAACTTGAATTCCACCATTGTCCGTTATTAATCACTTGATGAGGTCCACCATCAGCACTTGCTGGTAGATTCAATCCATGCCAATGTACGGTCGTTCTTTAAGAGCCTGGTAAGCTATTTTTAATATCAAAATTCAACAGGTCACCTTTTTGAACGATTAATGTTGGTCCCAAGTAAGTCATTCCTGTACTATCTGTTCCATTGTAACAATACGCTTGAAGCGGAACATTGATATTAGCAGAAGTAAGCGATTCACCAAATCTATTTGCAGCTCCTGTTATTCCTCCATTAGGATCAAAGTTGTGCATTTTTGCACTAATATCTAAAGAGAAATTTGGGCCTTCCATTTTATATGGAATTGGAATAGGATTTACAAACTGTACAGGTTGTTGAGCTTGTGCGATACTGGTACTAAATATAAGTACCATCAAGCATGTAAATAATCGTAATATTTTTTCTTGTTTTAAATTTTATAAGTTTATAGGGATTAATTCCCAAATATACATTTTAATATTGAAAAATTTTATAATGTATTAATAACAATTAAAATTAATAAGTTTCCATACTATGTTAATCTCATTAAAAGTAAAAGTATTACCCCTCAAATTGATTTTTTTAAAAAAATTGTAAAAAATCAATTTAGAGCGATTCTTCCTTTTTTTTTATAAATTGATAAATTTGGTATTCCGTTTCTAACTAAGTAAATTACAAGTCTTGCTTAAATTTAGCAAAACTTGTAATTTAAAAATTAGTTGTTACTGGTTGCGAGTTGCGGGTTTGACGAACTAACGACAGATTTTGAAAAGTATAAAATTGGAATTTTATTTAACCAATTTTTAAAGAGTATCAATCTTGCGTCAATTCGTCAAACTCATAACACGTAACTCGAAACACGCAACTATGATACTGGCTTTGCCAGATTAGGGCAAAAAAGATATAGATTTGTCAAACAGAATAATCAAGAAACTCAAAACACTAAAAATGCAAAGTCAAAAACATTTATTTCAATTAGATGAAAGCGTAACGTACCTCAATTGTGCATATATGTCGCCAATGATGAAAAGCGTTGAAGCAGCAGGAATCGAAGGAATGCAACGAAAACGAAATCCGTTTGCAGTTCGTCCGATTGATTTTTTTACGGATGTAGAAAAAGTCCAACAAGAGTTTGCCAAACTGATAAATGTTCGTGATTCTAAACGGATTGCAATGTTGGCTTCTGCTTCTTATGGAATTGCGAATGTTGCTCAAAATGTGCCTTTATCTAAAGGCGATACGATTCTAATGGTTGATGAACAGTTTCCAAGTAATTATTATAGTTGGGAACGTGTCGCACAAGAAAAACAAGCGACAATCAAAGTCGTCAAACCGCCCGAAACGTTAGAGAATCGTGGAAAAATATGGAACGAGCTGATTTTAGAAGCAATCAACCATTCGACGAAAGTCGTTGCTATCGCTAATGTACACTGGGCAGATGGAACAAAATTCGACTTATTGGCGATTCGTAAACGAAGCCGTGAAGTTGGTGCTTTACTCGTGATTGATGGAACGCAATCTGTTGGTGCAATGCCTTTTGATGTGCAAACGATTCAACCAGATGCGTTGATTTGTGCTGGTTACAAATGGTTAATGGGACCTTATTCGGTTGCTGTTGGTTATTTTGGAGAAGCGTTCGATAATGGAACGCCGATTGAGGAAAGTTGGATGAATCGGTTTGAAAGTGAACAATTTGCCAATTTGGTGAATTATCAATCTCGTTATCAACCCAAAGCTCAACGTTATCAAGTCGGTGAAGCGAGTAATTTTATTAATATTCCAATGTTTTTGGAAGCCTTAAAAATGTTGAATCATTGGGGAATTTCTAACATTCAAGATTATTGCGAAAACATCACGAAAAATACGGTTGAAATATTACAATCGAAAGGTTTTATTATTGAAGATTCGGCTTATCGTGGACATCATTTGATTGGAATGAGAATGCCAGAACATTTGTCGGTTGATGCTATTCGTCAACAATTAGCGGAAGCTAAAATATCGGTTTCGATTCGTGGAAATGCAATTCGGATTGCTCCGAATGTGTATAATGATGAAATGGACTTGGAAAAATTGGTGAGTGTTTTGGGTTAGATTTAGTGAGGTTGTATCAAAAGTCCAAAAATCTATTATTATAAATAATAATAAAACTATATAAACAATTGATTTTCAAGTGACAAACCTGACAGGTTTTAAAAACCTGTCAGGTTTTGAGACAACCTCACTCACATTTTATTCACAAGCATATAATCGTTTAAATCCAATCAATTTCCCTTCTTCAAAATCCAGTTCATAATAAGAACCATCTGGTTTTTTCGGCATATTGACTTTACCTTTTCCGTCCTTAATATTGGCGTAAGCCGCTTCATCAGAATAGGTTGCTTTCAATTCGTCAATCGTCAAACCATCATTTAATTCCACATTTTCACTTTTTATAGAAATATTTTGAGTTGATGTTTTGAAGTCAATTGATTTTGGAATAATGTAGCTTCCTTGCTCTTCAAATAGATTATTTTGATATTGAATCTGCGTTGTTGTTGAATCATTACCCAAAACAAAACACGCTGAACTTCTCACTGTACTACTACTTTCTGGATTTCCAAAAGTCCCAAAAAACTCCATTGAGTGCGTCAATTCATCGACAGCGATATACGTTTTCTCCTCTTCTTCCGCAACACTTTCTATATTATAATCCGTCACTAACATTCCTGCGATTGCAGCAGTTAAGAAACAAGCAATTGTTCCACCAATCAAAGCTTTAATTCCAAACTCTGACAACACTTTTCTTTGTTTCGGAGCTAATGCACCGATTCCACCGATTTGAATTCCGATAGATGCAAAATTGGCAAAACCACATAAAGCGTAAGTTGCAATCAAAACCGATTTTGGATGTAAAGTTATGTTCGGATTCAAACGCATCGCTCCCATATCAGCGTAAGCGACAAATTCATTAATCATTGTTTTTTGTCCTAATAACTGACCAATCAATAACGTATCTTGAGCTGGAACACCTAAAAGCCAAGCAACTGGAGCGAAAATGACACCTAATAAATAAGTGAACGAAAAGCCTTCAAAACGATTTTCGGTCGCATTGATAACGTATTCATTTAATCCTGTCCATTCACCGATTGTACTCATTAGTATTACATTCGCCATATTGACTAAAGCCGTAAAAACCAATAACATTACACCGACATTTACAGCTAATTTTAATCCATCAGATGTTCCTTTTGAAATCGCATCTAACAAGTTTGAACCAATTTTATCTTTTGAAAGATTCAAGTTCGTGTTGATTTTTTCTGGCGTATCTTCTGGAAAAAGCATCTTGGCAACCATAATCGCTGCTGGAGCAGAAATAATCGAAGCTGTTAATAAATGCGTTGCGAATAACTGTTGTTGAGCTGGATCAGAACCGCCTAAATAACCAACGTAAGCCGCAAAAACGCCACCTGCAATTGTCGCCATTCCACCAGTCATCAAACACAAAATCTCTGATCGTGTCATCGTATCCAAATATGGTTTGACAACCAAAGGAGCTTCCGTTTGTCCGATAAAAACATTGGCGGCAGCCGCTAAACTTTCTGCACCTGACAATCGCATCGTTTTGCTCATCACCCAAGCAAAACCGTAAATGATTTTTTGTAAAATACCTAAATAGTATAATATTGCCGAAAAGGCAGAGAAAAATATAATGGTCGGTAATACTTGAAAAGCGAAGATATAACCAAACGTATTCATGTCATCAATGATATTTCCAAACATAAATCGTGAACCGGCTTCTGTAAACTGTAAAATGGCTACGAAAAAACTCGCTATATATTCAAAAACAATCTTTACGCCTGGTACTTTCAACATCAAAATAGCTAAGACAAATTGAATCCCTAAACCCGACAAGACGAGTTTCCAATCAATATTTTTTCTGTTAGCACTCAATACATAACAAGCACCTAACATAACGGTCATTCCTAATAATCCTCTTAAAATATCCATTCTTTTTTTAAGTAGTAAGTAGTAAGTAATAAGTAATAAGTAATAGGCAATATGAAAATACTTATTACCTATTACTTACTACTTATTACCTAATTCCATCGGTATTGCGTAAAAATAGAAATTCTTTATACGGTATTCTCTTATATTCTGAATGAAATTTCAAATTCCTGTTAATTTTGCATTTTTTTGAAATTACTTTGAAGTTCTATTGAACAATCAATTCAATTTATCAATAATGGAAAAACCTTTTATAGTCGGGATTACAGGTGGAAGCGGTTCAGGAAAAACGACTTTTTTGAAAGCGATTGAGGAAAAATTCTCGAAAGCAGAAATTTGTATTGTATCGCAAGATGAATATTACAAACCTCGTGAAGAACAGTTTGTGGATGAAAATGGTGTGCAAAATTTTGATTTACCAACGTCGATTGATGATGTTCGTTTTGCAGCGGATTTAAAAAAGTTGATTGATGGTGAAACAGTTCAAAAGCAAGAATATACGTTTAACAACAATTTGGCGGAAGCCAAATTGCTAACATTTGTACCAACAAAAGTAATTATTGTAGAAGGAATTTTTATTTTTCATTATCCTATAATTGCTCAAATGTTAGATTTCAAGATATTTATTGATGCTCGTGATGACTTGAAAATCATTCGTCGGATTCGTCGAGATAGATTAGAACGCAATTATCCGCTCGATGATGTTTTGTATCGTTACCAACATCATGTAACGCCAGCTTATGAACGGTACATTAAGCCTTATAAAGCAGATGCAAATGTGATTATTAATAATCACTCTAATTTTCAAACAGCTTTAGATATGGTTGTCGCTTTTTTAGATTATAAGTTAAATCATTAGATACTTCTCTGTTAACGAATTACAAAATAAACTAATCAAGCAATTGACTAATTCGTTTGATTTTCAATTAATAACTGTTAATTTCACAATTAAATACATTACACAAACTACTAAATTATCATCCAATGAAAATTTTAAATACACTTACCTTATTATTATTAATAGGATTGACAATCGCTGCTTGTAAAGATGAAACACCAACTAATCAGGAAGAATCTGCCGTTGATTTGACGGTATTACAAGGTATATGGACTATTGATACCGTGAAACTTGGCGATAAAGTTCGTAATAGTTTAAATGGTGGAACATTTAACTTTGTCAATGATACAGAATTTATTTCAGGTGTAAATCTTCAAGGTACAGGCATTGAGATAGACAAACCTACAACTTATGAATTAGATGGCGAAAGTATTAAAATCATGGGAACAGAAGCACTTGTTTTTGATATTCAGCGGTTAGATACTGAAAAAATGGTCTTAAATGCACGAATTAGAGGACTTGAGTGTCTCTTTAGTTTTTCTCGTCAAGAGGAGTTGAATTAGATAATCTTAATAAAATTCAAAAAAGGTTAAATTATTCGGTATTCAGATTACATATTTTTTGACTACCTTTGAGCCGAAATTAGGAAAATTCAAATATTCGCTGTTATATTTATATCATAAATATTCAAATAATAAATTGATTTTGAATCAAATAGATTAAATAAAATAGTGTATTAATAATTCGAGATAAAATCAAACTTTATTTATGGGTTGGTTTAAGAGAATAAAAGAGGGCATAACAACAACTACAAAACAAAAGAAGGAAGCTCCTACTGGTGTTTGGGTAAAATGTAAAAAATGTAAAGCTCCATATCGTCAAAAAGAACTTACGGAAAACTTACATGTTTGTCCAAAGTGTGATTATCATACTCGTATTGGTTCTGCTGAGTATTTTCAAATTTTATTTGATGGTAAACCAAAGTATCTTTTTGAAGATTTGGAATCAAGAGATTTCTTAGGGTTTCAAGATTTGAAAACGTATCCTGACCGCTTAGAAGCAGCTAAGAAAAAGACAAACTTAATAGATGCTGTGGCAGTTGCAGTAGGCAATGTTCGACGTCAAAAGTTAGTCATCGCTTGTATGGATTTTAGTTTTATCGGTGGTTCGATGGGTTCTGTGGTAGGAGAAAAAATTGCAAAAGCAATTGACTATTCATATGAACATAAAATTCCATTTTTGATGATTTCAAAGTCTGGTGGAGCAAGAATGATGGAATCTGCGTTTTCATTAATGCAAATGGCAAAAACATCTGCTAAATTGACTTTGTTAGGAAAAGCTGGAATTCCTTATCTTTCTATGTTAACGGATCCTACAACTGGTGGTGTTTCCGCCTCTTATGCCATGTTAGGCGATTTGAATTTTGCAGAACCTGAAGCATTGATTGGTTTCGCAGGCCCAAGAGTTATTAAGGAAACTATCAAAAGGGATTTGCCAGAAGGTTTCCAGACTTCAGAGTTTTTATTAGAACATGGCTTTTTAGATTTTATCATACATCGTCATGACTTAAAGGAACGTATTGCAGATTTGATACAATTGATGTATCAAAAAAAATAGCACAGACAACAAGTTTAAGTAAAATATAATCAAACAAAAGTCGAGGTATTAAATTCTTAATAGAAATATACCTCGGCTTTTTATCTTAAAAAAAATTAGTTATTGTGTAGATATGTTAAAAAGACATGAAATATTGACTATTACTATATTTTAGAAAACAATTTACTATAATTTGATGTTAAAAAACCGTATATTGTGGCAAATAGTTTGCAGCGGTTATTGAGCAATCTTAGGAATACGATTTTTGCGTAGCGTAATTTATCACTTCTACATGAATCTTTTCATTCTCCGTTTGCCTACAACACATACTTTTCATTATAAGGTTATCAAATTTTAAGCACATTAAACTTTATAGAGTTTCAATGGAGTCATAGTTGTGTATTGTTCAAAAGTTTTCTATATCTATAAACGATAATGGAGCAAAAATTTTATAGTGAGATTATAGTGAAATATTAAATAGTATTTTTTATAACATAAAATAATTATAGCAATAAATTATGAGTGAGACTAAAGTAGAAATGAAAGAAGGTAAGGTGAAATGGTTCGACATCGAACGAGGATATGGATTTATCAGCCCTTTCGATAAAGGAGAAGACATATTCCTACATATCACAGATATACAAGAATCGGGATACGATAAAATTGAAAAAGGTGAATTGGTAGAATTTGAAGAAAAAGTAGGAAAGAATGGTAAAACAAGAGCAAAAAATATTACCATTTTTGTTTATGAATATGATTAATATGTTAATACAAATAACATTACTGTTAACACATATTACAAATATTAAAAAATAACGTTGTAGAACGTTCAACTATTTTTAATAGTAAACTTATTCGCACGAGTCATTATCAATTCCCTTTAACGACTCAATATTAGGTTGTTAATATTCATTGAACTATGAAAGCTATCCGTTTTTTAGCAAAATAGAAACTCGAAAATATTTATTAATTGATATAATCTATCAAATTATAAATAGTGAAAACATTAAAAGACAGATATTGTTAAATTAATGACTTAAAGTTTTATGCTTTGAGTCATTAATTGTCTTTTTTTTTAGACAAATTCAAATTAAAAACGTTATTATTAACATGTAAGGAATTATATATTTAATAATAGTTATTACAGAATTGTCGAACCCATTCCTAAAAGCTTCTAAATAATTAACCAAAAAAAATTCTACTAATTTCTAAAATCGAAATATTTTAGAAGTTAATCAACTATTTTTCAGCTGATTAGAAAATAAAGTACATAAATTATTTTCATTATTTGGTTGCAATTAATAATTGCATCATTCTATTTTTTACTAATCGAGTTCAAGTATCAAATACTTATGTAGGTATTTAATACTCGGACATAAATAATATATGATATGAGTATAGACAAAAAATTAAAAAATGCGAGAGAAAAAGCGATGAATTGGGTAAGTGCAAAGGGTTATTCATCTATTAAAGCGACATTTGATGATGAGTTTAATGATCCTAAAGCATTTATTTCTGATGGTGAAGCTATATTACCCGCAATTACCGCAGAATCTGAAACAGGAAAATCATATTTTGACATTGCTCAAAAGACTTCACACAAACAAAAATTAATTACAAAATGGAAACTTTTCAGCATATTGGCGAAGCGTAAAAATGGTCAATTCGTTATTTTTGCACCTCACGGACATAAAACATTCACGGAACGAATTATTGATAATTATAAAATCTCGGCAAAGGTAATTTCTATATAAATCTTAGCGGATTAATACAAGGTGGTTCATTGACAATTTTTGCCAAAAGCAAAAATTATCGTTTTACGTAACCGCTGTCTTTAGCTGCCGTAAACAATTTCAAACAAAGACGGCAACTAAAGACAGTCGTTACTGGCAAAAATTGTCAAACAACCTACAAGGTTTATAATATTGCCTTGTTTTTTACAATAAGTGACTTATAAGGTCATAAATATGTTTTCATCACTCTTTATATGAGTTATTAAAAATTTATTTGTGCATTAGAAGTCACCTGTTTTTTTTGACTAAAGCCATTACTTTAGGGAACAGGTAACAAATAATCTACCCATTCTAACTCGCTATAACGGGTAGCTTATTTATTTCCTATTCCCTTATTATATTTATTCAACTGATACCTCTAACTTGAATCTCATCAACCTAAAACAATAGTAAATGGTTTTCTGAAAAAATTTGTGGAAACACTCAAAATTCAAAGAACCTAATAAATTAATAATAATCCATGAAAAAATTACTCCTTTTCACAATTCTTAGTTTAATAACTTTTCAAGTATTCGCACAAAAAAATAAATCGTTTAAAAAGCCTCTAACCATTACAAATAGTAAATTTTATACTAAAAAATGGCGTTTTTTAAAACCTGTCTTAGAGAATAAAAGAGTTGTTGCATTGGGCGAAAGCCTACATGGCGTAAAGGAATACAATGAGTCAAAGTTAGAAATTATCAAATATCTACATGAAGAAATGGATTTTAATGTCCTTGCGATTGAATCCGATTGGATAATGAATTATTATGGTAATTTGTATCGAAATCAAGTTGAAGATACGCTTCTATTAAAGGAAATGTTTACGCCTGTTTGGCATACGGAAACACATTTGGAATTGGTTCGCTATCTACAAACACATCCAAAATTAAAAATCATTGGTTTTGATGTTACGAGAGATATTACGGATATTGAATCATTAACTGAAAGTTTGAAAACGTTAGGTATTGATGATAATCCAAATATTGATGTATTGAAAAAACAGTATTCAAAAATTATTGAATTGTATAAAAATGAAAAGCACTTTTCTGCAATAGAAAATACAAATCGAGATTCCATCATGGCGATGAATTTGGAATGGATTATTGATGAATTATATCCAAATGAAAAAGTGATTATTTCTGCGGCTAATGCACATATTCAAAAAGTCCAAGATAATCCGTTTTTATATATGGGAAAATTGTTACATCAAAAATATCAAAACGATTATTATTCGATTGGCTTTTTTCATGCTTTAGGTAATCCTGTACACATTTACTGAAAAGATGTTATTCAAAAATGAAGCTGGAGATTTCCCATTTAATAGTTTACAATTTCAACTATTTGTTTTTGCAAAAGAAAGGACTTTTCTTGATTTAAAACGCTTAGAAAGAACGGCAGAATTTAGCAATTGTGATTTCTATTTTACGTTTCAGCAAAACGTGAATGATTAGGATTAAGTTTTTGTGTATCAATCAACCACCGAGGTTTCGGGGCCGACCACATCAACACATCAACCGCCGAGGTTTCGGGGCAGGCAACATCAACACAAAAAACGAATTCAAATAATTCGTATATTTAGGTTTATCACTGGATTTTTCAAAGAACCAAAATATTCATAATATATAATGGTTTTCTATCTGAAAATCAATAACTTCGCTGTAAAGGCAGTCAAAAGTTTATCTTTTCGTTAGACATTCTCTAAGATTTCATTTCGAAAAATTATCTTTGCGGCATGAACGAAAAAATACTAATTCTGGATTTTGGTTCGCAATACACGCAATTGATTGCAAGACGAATCAGAGAGCTAAATGTTTATAGCGAAATCGTACCATATAATAAGATTCCTGTTTTGGATGAATCTATCAAAGGTATTATCTTGTCAGGAAGTCCTTTTTCTGTCATGGACGATAAGGCTTTACAAGTTGATTTAGAACAAATTATCAATCAACGTCCTATTTTAGGGATTTGTTACGGTGCTCAATACATTGCTCAAAAAATGGGCGGAAGAGTAATGCGTTCGGAGAAACGAGAATATGGAAAAGCAAATTTGACAAAATTCTTCAAGGAAGATAAATTTTTGGAAGGTGTTAGTGAAAATTCACAAGTTTGGATGTCGCACGGTGATACTATTGCCGAGATTCCATCAAACTTTGAATTGTTAGCAGGAACAGCTTCGATTGATGTCGCAGCTTACAAGTCGAAAGATGGCGAATACGATTATCCTGTATATTGTATTCAATTTCATCCTGAAGTGACACACAGTTTAGATGGCAAGACGATTTTAGAGAACTTCGTGATTAATATCGCAGGTTGTCATGGTGACTGGACACCACAATCATTCGTTGAAACAACCGTTGCAGAACTAAAAGCTAAAATTGGTGACGAAAAGGTTTTGATGGGTTTGTCTGGCGGAGTTGATTCTACCGTTGGTGCAATGTTATTGCATCGTGCGATTGGTGAAAATTTATACTGTTTTTTCATTGATAATGGTTTGTTACGCAAAGGTGAATTTGATGAAGTGTTGGAATCTTATCAAGGAATGGGTTTGAATATCAAAGGTGTTCGAGCTGGAGATAATTTCTTAGATGAGTTAGACGGTGTTTCTGATCCAGAAAAGAAACGTAAAATTATCGGTCGAGTTTTTATAGAAGTATTTGAAGCCGAAGCCGATAAGTTAGACAATATAACTTGGTTAGGTCAAGGAACAATTTATCCAGATGTAATTGAATCTGTTTCTGTTCACGGGCCTTCTGTTACTATAAAATCTCATCATAATGTTGGTGGATTACCAGATTTATTAAAATTAAAAATTGTAGAACCGTTACGCTTTTTATTTAAAGATGAAGTGCGTAAAGTTGGTTTGGCATTAGATATTCCGAAAGCGATTATTGGTCGTCATCCGTTCCCGGGACCTGGTTTGGCGATTCGTATTTTGGGCGAAATCACAAGAGATCGAGTTCATATCTTACAACAAGCTGATGCTATTTTTATTAATAATCTGAAAAAATTCAACTTATACGATGAAGTTTGGCAAGCTGGTGTGATGCTTTTGCCTGTCAAATCTGTCGGTGTTATGGGCGATGAACGGACGTACGAAAGTGCAGTTGCATTACGTGCCGTAAACTCTATGGACGGAATGACTGCCGAATGGAGTAAGTTGCCTTATGAGTTTTTAGGGACAGTTTCAAGTGAAATTATTAATAATGTTAAAGGTATAAATCGAGTAGTTTATGATATTAGCACAAAACCTCCTGCGACAATTGAGTGGGAATAAAATTTGGATTTTAATTTTTGCGGTTGGAATATTTACGTCATGTGAATTATTTAAACCTGCTGGGAATGGAAACAACAATAACAACAATAATACTCCTGATGAAATAGGAGAAATTGGCGGTACGACTAATAATGATCGTGATAATGATGGTGTTATAGATGATTATGACAAATGTCCTGATGAACCAGGTTTGGTTCGTTTAGAAGGTTGCCCAGAAGGTAGTAATAATAGTGGTAACAATACTGGCAACACAGGAAACACTGGCGACACTGGAAAAATCAATAACGATCGTGATAATGATGGTGTAACGGACAAATATGATAAATGTCCTGATGAACCAGGTTTGATTCGTTTGGAAGGTTGTCCTGAAAGTAAAAATGATAATGGCAATACTACTGGAAATAATACAGGTAACACTGGCGGAAATACAGGAAATGATGATCCTGTAAGTGATCCGAAAGGAGTTGATACAACAACTACAACAGAAGATCCTGTTATAAATAGTAACTTGAAATCAAGTTATAAAGTAGGAATTTTGATGCCGTTTTTTGCGGATGAAGTAAGTAATGCGATGACAATGCCAAAACAAGCTATTCCAGGAATGAATTTTTATGAAGGTTCACTTATGGCATTGCAACAGCTAAGTATGGAAGGTGTCAATCTTGATGTAGAGGTATTTGATTCTCGAAGAAGTCAAGGAGTTGTACAAGGTTTAGTAGATAATTTTACATTAAACTCTATGGATTTAATTATTGGCCCTGGCGCTTCTTCTAATGTAAGAATTGTAGCAGAGCAAGTTGCTAAAAAGGAAGAAGTACCAATGGTTTCTTTAAACTTGAACTCAACATTGACGAGTGATAATCCTTACTTCATTCAATCAAGTCCGTATTTTAGTTCACATGCTGCGGCAACTGTCAAGTACGTGAAGGAAAATTATGATGGCAAAAAAGTTATCATGGTTGTGCCGAATGGCGGAAAGGAAATGAGTCGTTTACAATATTATCGAAATGCAAATAATTTGCAATCTGGTGGTGTTATTACCAATTCATTTACAGAATTATTAGCAGAAAAGGCAGGAAGTTCATTTTCATTTGATGGCTTGACAGATGCCTTGACACTTAGTGATACAACGGTTATTATTGCACCTGTTTCTAATGAGTTTTTTGCAAATAAATTGCTAAGAACACTAAGTGCTGTCAAAGGTTCTAAGCCTGTTGTAGTATTCGGAATGCCGAACTGGATGAAATATCAAAACTTAGATGTTTCTACATTAGAACGTTGTAATGTACATGTTACAAATGGTAGTTTTGTAAATAATAATGATGAAAATATTAAGTCATTTAAACAAAACTTTTTTGCAGAATATGGAGCTGTACCAACGATGGAAGCGTATAAAGGTTATGATTTGACTTTATACTTTGGTCGAATGTTACATAAACACGGAACTGATTTTATTAATAAATTAGATGCAGAAGACGAAACTTTATTGCAAAGTAGTTTTAATTTTGAACGTGTTTTTGCAGGAACAGCAGATGGCGAAATGGGAGAAGATTTTCAAATAAATTATATAGAAAATAAATTTGTTCACATTCTTCGATTCAAAAATTACCAATATGTACCGATGAATAATCCGAATAATGTATTTTCTAATTTTGGAAATGATTAGATTGAACGCAACGTCGGAGAGATATAGAGATTTTTTAAACAGGTTGGATGTTCGCATTCAACCTGTTTTTGTTTTTAGTACCTAATCCTATAAAAAATCAGTATTGGTAAATATTGGTTTTTAAAAATTATTTCCTCTAAAAAAAACTGCCTCAAGATTAATGAACACATCAATATGAGGCAGTAAGTACAAGTCAAACTATTTGGTGTTTTTTACTTTACAAACTGAAAGGTTTGCACCTGACCATTTGTTTTTTGGAGTTGAAGGATATAAATTCCTTTCGGTAAATCTGTTGTATTAATCGTCCTCAAAGATTCCTCATTTGTGATTTGACGAATCGGTTGACCGAGTGCATTGAAAATCGTGATGTTTCCAATTCCATCTTGAATCGTTAATTCATTTTGAACAGGATTTGGATAGATTTGAACCATTTTATCATTTCCAATTCCAATTGATACACTTCTAATCTCGCTATATTCAAATTGCTCATCAAAATCCAACTGCTTCAAGCGGTAGTAGTTGATACCGTTGATAGGATTTTCATCAAAGAAGTTATAATTCGATACTTCTACGGTTGTTCCATTACCCGCTATGAAACCAATTTTTTCAAAATTGATACCATCAATAGAACGTTCTACCTCAAAGCCACGATTGTTTTCTTCCGAAGCCGTTTGCCATGTTAATAAGACCTCTTGTTCGACTTGTCTTACATTGAAGGTTGTTAGTTCTACAGGTAACACAGCACAAGCAGGAGCCGTACTTGTTGTCACAGTAATTCCTGATACATTCCAAGTAGGTGAATTAAACAATGTTCCGGTATTGCCATTGCCTGTTTCATCGGTTAAACTCGTTCCTGCTGCATCATCAAACTTATAATACGCTAATAAACAACTGGCAATATCTACTGGATTAGAAAACGTCTTGTTGTAGTAAGCAGTCACATTACTTGCGGTAAAGGCTTCATTCCAAATACGGACTTCATCCAATTCTCCTGAATATCTATTATCAAAACCAACATGAGGCTTGGCTAAAGTCAGCGGATAAGTACTCGCTTGTGGCAAACCAGCATTATTGATGGTTGCATCTAAGACACCGTTGATATATATATGCATATCATTATTGGCATCTCTAACGCCTATGATATGTGTCCATACTTCTGTAGCTACTATAGTAGTAGAAGTGACCACGGAGTTAGCGGAGCCATTATGAATAGCTAATTGAACATTACCAGTATTCGTTAAGCCGAGGCGATACGCTGCATTATTAGCCCCAACATTTCCCCATTGACCAGCAATGGTTAAAGCGTCAGAAGTACTTGAGAATGAACCATAGCCGACATTAGGTTTTACCCATGCTTCAATCGTAAACGCTGCTCCTAATTGAGGAATGGAACTTCCACACTCTACATAATTAATACCATTAAAAACTAAAGAAAAGTTCGTAGGACAATCAGGAGCTGTTCCACTTGAAGTATTACTACTAATAGTGACCCAATCATCGTTTGCCATATTAGTTAATGTTCCTGTATGACCATTACCTGTGACATCAGCCGTCGTTGTTCCTGTTCCTTCTTCAAATGTATAATACGCCAATAAGCAACTGGCTGGAACCGTTGGATTAGAGAACGTTTTATTGTAATGTGCTGTAATATCAGCAGCATCTAATGCGATATTCCATATACGCACCTCATCTAATTGTCCCCTATATCTATTATTTCCAGCAATAGGTTTCCCTAAATAAACATTATAATTACTGACTTGTGCCACGGTCGCACCCGTTGTAGTACCGTCTAATGCCCCATTAATATAAATTAGTAATTCATTATTACCGTTTCTAACGCCTACAATATGCGTCCATGCAGCAGTAGGGATAGTTGCTGAAGAGGTCACAGTACTTGAACCAGAGCCATTATAAACTTGAAATGTAACTTGTCCTGATGAATTGATTCCTAAACGATAAGATGCATTGCCAACACCACCGCCACCCCATCGGCTGATGATTTCAACTGGTTCACTCCCGTCAGTGAATGTTCCGTAACCTGCATCGGGATTAACCCAAGCTTCGAGTGTCATCATTGTGGTGGTTTGCCCAACTGCTCCACAATCTACATAATCATCACTCCCATCAAAGTCTAATACACCTGATACAACAGTCATCGTAATACCATTACTTGTCGCAGGATTTGAAACTGCACAAGAACTGGAACTGGTCATTTCAACGGTAATCACATCGCCATCCGCTAATGCAGCATCTGTATAAGTCTCACTATCTGTACCGACATTTGTACTATTTTTTTTCCATTGATACGCTGGTGTGCCTCCTCCACCCGTTGGTGTTGCCGTAAATGTAACGCTTGTTCCTAATGTGATTGTATTATCTGGATCATCTGATGCAATAACTACCGAAGGTGTTGTTGGAGTAATTACATTCGCTACCCAATTTGACGTACTACCTGTCAAGGCGAAGTTAGTTAGGGTACCATCATTTCCATTTCCAGTTAAATCAGTAAGTGTTGTTACACCTGTATTTGTTCCTCCTGCTATGCCTTGATTGAAATTATAATAAGCAATCAAACCACTTTCAGTACCTGTTAATTCACAGTCTTTATAATCATTAATTTCGGCTGCTGTTCTGCCTGTATTCCAAACACGAAGATCATCAAGAATCCCGTTTATATAACCAGGACTAACACCTGCTGGAGGTATCGTATTTACATGAGAAGGCTTTGCCCCTATTACCGTATAGGGTACTATGGTATTTATTGTTCCATCATACGGGGTAGAACCTACACTTACACCATCTTCATAAAGCGTAGCAGACGAACCATCCGCTACAAATGCAACGTGTACCCATTGATTAAGTGGAATGATATTAGGAGAAAGTACCTCCTTGTTTACGCCATCAGAAGATTGTGTAAATATAATTTGAAGTTGACCAGTAGTACTTTTGAAACCAAAATGAAATGCACCAAAATTTGGTCCCCAATTTTTAATAATCGTTCCCCATTGTGTGTAGCTTTTTAGATAGACCCAACTAGAGATAGTCACTTGCCCTCCACTAAAGTTAGCAGCAAAGTTATTAGGTAAACTTACATAATCATCAGTCCCATTAAAATCCAAAGCATTTTGTGCTTGTGCAGTACTTCCGACCATTAAGAAAATCGCAAAGACAACAATTACTGTTGCTTTTCGTAAATTAAATGATTTGGCATTTAGTAGCCATGAATTCTTCAATCGCTGTTGAAGATTGATTTGCTTGTGATTGACTTGTCGAAACAGATTTTTTTGTTTTACCATCAATTTAGTGTAATTTAGATTCATTTTTAAAATTTTAATAGTCCACATGCCTTACCTGAATCGTGCTTGCCGGCTTTCATCAGGTAGGCTGTGGGATTGTTAATAATGTTGATACGATATGTATCGAGTGATATAATTTTTATTTAAAATAGGAAGAGGGCATTCTTCCGTATTGTTCTTTATATAAAGTACTGAAGTAATCGACTCGGTGAAAACCAATTTCATTAGCGACTTTTTTGACCGTTTTATAAGTACCATTTTCTAAGTAATCTTTGGCAATTTCTAAGCGTATTAATCGAATGTATTGATTAGGTGTCAAACCCGTAATAGCTTTGACTTCTTGATATAGTTTAATCCTATTCATACCTAATTCATTAGCCAAAAAATCGACACTAAATTTAGAGTCTATTAATTTATTAATTATAACTATTCTAATACGATTTAACAGCTGCTGTTGCTCTTCCGAAATCATCATAATTTTAGTCCTGTTTGATTACGAAGACAAATATAGAAGTAGGCTTATGTTTTGCTAAAAATAAGGGAACACCATTTATATACGACAAATGCACCATTTGTATAAAGTGAGCAATAGCAATGGTTTTAGGTGTTTTTATTTTATGTTTTTATATGAATATGTTGAAATAGTGATAAATTATTTTTAGATAAATACAATTATTAAACACCTTAAAAATAAGAAGAAGGCATTTTTCCATATTCCTTTTTGTAAAGTTTGCTAAAGTAATCGACTCGTTGAAAACCGATTTCATTGGCGACTTCTTTGACCGTTTTATAAGTCTTATTTTCCAAATAATCTTTAGCCATTTTTAGACGAATAATTCGAGTATATTGATTAGGAGTGAGTCCGGTAAGTTGTTTGATTTTTTTATAAAATTTGATGCGATTCATGGCTAATTTATCGGCAATAAAATCAATACTAAATTGTGGATTTTTGATATTATTAATAATAATATTTTCTATGGTTTTTAACCATTTTTCGTCAGCAGTTGTCGTCACAACAACCGTATTTTGAATAGCTTTTTTTGATTTTGTAACAGATTGTTCAACAGCTAAAGGAAGCTGTGTTAACGCATAATTTTGACGTTCTTCATAGTTTCGTAGTAAGTTTTCGATACGTACCAATAACTCTTCCTCGTCAAAGGGTTTGACCATATAATCATCAATGCCGATGCGTAAGGCTTTCAACCGATGCGTTAATTCGGCTCTTGCGGTGAGCATAATAACGGGAATACTTCGCCATTTATCGTTTGCTTTTACGTTTTCTAAAAAAACAAAGCCATCCATAATCGGCATCATCATATCACTAATAATCAAGGATGGAAAAGTTGACTGATTTAATGTAGCTGAATTTAAATACGCTAAGGCTGCTTCTCCATGTTCGGCAGTAATGATGTTATAAAAAGGGGATAATAAGAAAGCAATATATTCTTGTAAATCTAAATTATCTTCAACCAATAAAATAGTTGGCAATTCTACAGAAGGTAAAATTGGTGCAATCGGCTGACTTTGTTCCACAATCAATTGTTTTTCAGGTGCAATGATTTCATTGATAATCGGTTTTTGTGTCGCAATAGTTTTTGGTAAAGACAAATAGAAAGTAGAACCATGATTATCTTTGTTTGTACTACTTTCTACCCAGATATTCCCTTTCATTAATTTGGCAAAGGTGATAGAAAGCGATAGCCCAATCCCTAAACCTCCTTCTGCTTTTGTATTTTTTGAAGATTGATAAAACCGATTGAAAACATTCGGGACATCTTCTGAAGGAATGCCTCGGCCATTATCTTGAACCTTGATGATGATATGCTCATTTTTATTTATGATAATTAAATGCACAAAACCATTTTTGCTTGTAAATTTCAAAGCATTGGTTAATAAATTATTGATGATTTTTTCAAACTTATCCGCATCTAATTCAATTTGTAAGTTTTCTTCTAACTCATAAAATAACCTTAAATCAATTTCCTTTTTTTCTGCAACAGATTGAAAACTTCCAATAATTCGTTTTAGAAATTTATACAAAATAATAGGTGATTCTTCTAAGGTTAATTTACTGTTTTCTAATTTTGTTAAATCCAATATTTCGTTGACCAAACGCAATAGATTAGTGGTGTTTTGCTTGGCAATAGATAATAATTTAATTTCTCGATGTGAGAGACTATCCATTTTTAAGAGTGATTTAATTGGCCCTTTTATCAAAGTTATCGGTGTCCGTAGTTCGTGAGAAACATTAGCAAAAAAGGTGGACTTTGCTTTGTCCAATGCCTTTAGTTCTTCTGTTTGTACCGCTATTTTCTGAGTCCGTTTTTCAACTTCAATTTGTAGCGTTTTCTTTTGTTCGTTGAGTTGTTTTGTTCGCCACTGAATAATAAGGAATGTACTGCTGACAATAAATATCAGTAGTAAAACCACAAACCACCAAGTCAAATAAAAAGGTCGTAGTACTTTAATTGGTATTTCTAAAACTTTAGAATAAGCACCATTTTCGAGCGATGCTTTGATGATTAAAGTTTGATTGCCATAAGGCAAACCGCTGATAGAGATTTCATTGGTTTTAGAGGTAAGCCATTCTTCATCATTCCCTTTAATTTTATAAAGATAATAGATGTTTTTGCTATGTCGATACTGATTAATTGCCAAAGTCAAGCTAAAAAAACGATCGCCAGATTGTAATTTAATTTGATTGTTTTCATAAAAATCAGCAGTTAAGTTTTCGATTGTATTCGTTTTATCTAAATATTGATTCAGTTCAACGACGATGACCTTTGCTTGATTTTTTATATCTCTAAAATATTTAAAATATTTTGGTTGAATTTTAGTAATACCTTCGTTACCTCCAAAATAAATTGTTCCATCAACAGCTTGAAAGTGAGCGATTCTGTTATATTCGCTTGAAAGTGTTCCATTTTTAGGTAAGTGAACTTGATATTTTCCTGTGGTTTTATCGAATTGTATAATTCCATTTTCGGTGCTTAACCACAAATAATCATAATCATCTGCAAAGACACTATGAAAAGTATTAGACTTGAGGCGATTAAGTTTAAAAACTTTTGATTTTTCTATGTTGGGTTGCCAACGAATCAGACCATCTTGACGAGAAGCCAACCAATATTCCTGCTTTTTTTTATCAAAATATAAATGTCGAATATCATCTGACGGAATATAAAATTCACCTTTTCCGCCACTCCAATATCTTGCAAGTACGCCTTTGTCAGGATGCCATTCGTACAAGCCAGAGGTTGTGCATAACCATAGATGATCATTTTCTTTTTTATGAAAATGATAAATCGTATTATTTTTTAGTTCTTTAAATTCATTATACTCACCTTCGATAATTTTTTTATCCTCAAAATTGAAGTTAAAAATACCATTTTCAGAATACCAAATACGATTATCATTATCAGCATACAATGCCCAGATATTTGCTCTTTCTTGAATATTTTCCGTGATTACTTCTTTCGTAATTAGATTATATTTTGTCAATGCACCATAAGAACTTGCGATTAAGTTATCGTTGTAATTCAGATTAGACAACCCAGCAATATTAGAAAAAGTAGAAATATCATCCGAATTGTCTAAGGGTAATTGTAGAATACCATTTGAATGATTAAAATATAAAAGATTATTAATAGGAGTAATTCCTCGAAAACCTGAAGCATTCGGAAACGTATAATTGATAAAGTGATTTTGTTTTAAATCAATTTGAGATAATTGTCCAGAATCATTTGTCCAAAGTGTTTTACTTCCTTGACTTTTATATAATATTCGTTTAGCTTTTTCACTAAAATCGCCTTCTGTTTTATAAATCACCTTTCCCTCAAAAGTTATTAATAAAAAGGTCTTTTTATATAAAAAAGCAAAGGCTTGAAATTCAGGTAAAAAATAAAAGGCAGCTTCTTCTGCTAAATATCCTAACGGAGGAATGTCTAATGCCCGAAGTGTTTTTTTATAGTTTTCCGTTACGGTTAGTTTCCCTTTTTCGTTAATTTTGAGTAGAAGAGAATACGAATCTATAAAGTTACAGCCCAATAAGATTTCATTTTGTTTATTCGTTCCAAGGTATGTAAATCCGAAATGATTTTTCAAAAACTTAGGATGTTCTAAATGAAGTGGTATTTTATACAATTCGTTACCATTCAAATCAACTTTTCTGATATGAGGATTATCATGATTTATCGTCCAAGTCAGACAGCCATCAGGCAAAGGTAGAAACGATTCTTTATCAATTCGGGGTAATTTTGTTAATCCTTTTTTTGGGAGATTTGCATAATAAGTAGAATCTTCTAATCTAAACATAAAGATATTATTACGAGTGTAAGGAACAAATTCCGCAATATCTTCTTTGTCAAATGGTAAATCTTTTTTGTATTCTTCCCAGAGTACAACTTGTTCTTTTTGAGTATCGAATAACGTAAAATCTTTTTTTAAATTAACAGATTCCTGATTTCGATGAATACACCAAATTATATTGCCATCTTGATATAGATTATCAATATTATTTTGAAGCAAACCATTTTCAGTCGTATAAATCTTAAAACTTTGACCATCAAAACGATTCAAACCATTATTTGTACCTGCCCAGATTACACCTCGACTATCTTCAATTACAGTGTAAATTCCACCATTTGACAAGCCATCTTCTTGTGTGAAATGCTGTACATTAATTACAACGTCTTGCTTTTGACCTAATAGATTTAAACAAAAAAATAGTATGAATTTTAGTGAAAATATGTATTTTATCATTACTGTTTTTTGATATTTTGGCTTATCCTCATATGGCAATCGCAAGAAAAGTCATCAGGTGAGTTTTTCAGAAAATATCGAATGTAAAATGATTTTTCGTAAGGTTTAACATATTCACCTGATGACTATTTGACGCAATACTGGTTTCTTGCGATTGCCATACTTATCCTCATTAATGATTCTTAATTTCTATAAATAAGGAATTTTCTAAAGTAAAGTCCTTATTTGTGAGTATTAAAAATTTAGCGTACACGATTTGTATAGACAACCTCATATATTTGATATTTTACTTTTGTATTATATATAATTCTATTTTATTAGTATAGGAATGGTAAAACAATAACTCATAACTTATTATTTTATCATTCCATAGCCTTTTTTTTTGAAAATTTCAAAAGTTCAACCAATCGCATGAACGAACATAGTCATCAGGTGAGTCGTTTGAGGCTTTTAAATCATTAGCTTCACTTTCGTTATTTGTCTAAGAACTCACCTGATAACTTTCTTGCGATAACCATATTTCAAAAGTGTAGAATACAGTAGATTATTTGTTACCTGTTCCCTTAAAAACAAGTTGAATGCGAACATTTAACCTGTTTTGCTTAGATTTGTGTTAATAGTTGATATTTAATACTTAATAGTTAAACGAATGAATTACTGGATTTTTCAAATAAACCCGAAAGCTTTTGATGTAGTGAATGCGTTGAAAAATGAAGCATTGACTTCGTTTTCGGTGGTTTCACACAAAAACAAAATTGAAAAAGGTGATAAGGTTATTTTATGGAAATGTGGCAAAAATGCTGGTTGTTATGCGTTGTGTGAAGTGCGTTCTGAAGTATCAGAATTTAAGCCTTTAGCCAGTGAAATGTCGTATTTTTTGGATAAAGAAGTATTAGAAAAATCCGCTTCAAGAGTTCATTTAAAGGTAGAATATAATCTTTGGAATAAAGCCATTACTTCTGAAATGTTGTATTCTAAAGTCTTTGAACGGTTCAATGTCGGTTTACCAGGAACGAACTTTCAAGCAACAGATTCTCAATATAAAACCTTGATTTCGATTGTAGAACGCTTGGATATGGTTTACGAAACGTTCCCTCCGTACGAAACCAGAAAAAAAGATAGAAAACCACTAAACCTTATTCTTTTTGGACCTCCGGGAACTGGAAAAACGTATCATACGCTAAATCATACAATTGCGATAATTGAAGGTAAAAGCTTAATTGAAGTCGAAATTGAAAATCAACAATATCGTTATAAACTCAAAGAACGATACAATAACTATCAGCAAAATGGACAAATTGCCTTCGTGACATTTCATCCGTCGATGAACTACGAAGATTTTATTGAAGGCATCAAACCGAAGGAAGAAAATAAACAGGTTTATTACGAAATCGAAGATGGGATTTTTAAAAATCTAAGTCTAAAAGCGGCTAAAAATCCGAATCAAAACTATGTGTTAATTATTGATGAAATCAGTCGTGGCAATGTCGCACAGATTTTTGGAGAATTGATTACGCTAATAGAACCTGACAAGCGAAGCGGCAAACCCGAAGGCACACAAACGATTTTGCCATATTCCAAACAGCCGTTTGCTGTTCCTCCGAATTTATACCTTATCGGAACAATGAATACCGCAGATAGAAGCGTGGAAGCGTTAGATACGGCTTTGCGTCGTCGTTTTTTCTTTGAAGAAATGGCTGCAAAACCAACCTTATTGCATTCGATTGGCGAGATTGATTTGAAATTATTGCTTACCGCAATTAACCGCAGAATCGAAATATTATTGGATAAAGACCACCAAATCGGTCACGCTTACTTTATGAATATCAATACCTTAGCTGATTTAAGAATCGTTTTTGCCAACAAAATTATTCCATTATTAAAAGAATATTTTTACGGTGATTGGGGAAAAATCGGTTTAGTTTTGGGCGAAGGTTTTATTCAAAAGAAAACGCAGCCATATCAAGGTGTTTTTACCAATTTCGATTATGAATATAAAGATGATTTTGAGAATCGAACGGTTTATGAATTGACTGATGTCAAAGATTGGGACGAAACGGCTTTTCGTATGATTTTGTAAAAAATTAACCATGAAAAAACTCCTCATTTTAAGCTCAATATTGATGATATTTTGGAGTTGTAAAGAAATTCCTTCAAGTGCTGAAATAGATAATGTTGATAAAGAAATCTTTCCTCATTTTATTGAATTAGAAACATATACTGATACTTCAGTTTATAGAAACGTAAATTCTCTAAGAAGAGTCAAATATGAATTTCTATATCTTGGCAAAGAAGAAGATACAATAGAATTGAATTATCATGTTAATTTTCGTTCACCTCCGCCACCACCTCCAGGAATGGAAAAAGACACAATTCTTTTAATCAATGATAATCTATTTGAAAATTATCGTGTAGATTGGTTTGATAAAAGGAAGTTTAATCATTCGGAAGGTTCAAAAATGGAAATCAGAGTTGATACTTCGATGATTATTAAAAATCGTGATTTTCGTTATGATTCGAAGTATAAATTTTCAAAAGCTTATCCAGTTATCATAAAAAATCAAGAAATCGACACTGTAACTATTAGTCTAAATTATCATATTCCAGTAGTTTTAGAAGCAAAAGATAGTTTGAATGATTGGCAACCGATTGAAAACGTTCATGCTTATTTTTGTGGCGTTGGAGTTGATAGAGTCTTTCTACCACCAAATGAAATTGCTGTAACTTCTGTTATCATTTATAAAGGTGATTATAAAACTGATTTGAGATTGCGACTTGGTGAGAATTTATCAAAACCATTCAAAGGACAAATCAATTACAGTCAGTTTGAAATGGAATATTAAAAATCTACGTTTAATCGAATTGAAGATTATGATTCTTCGACAAATTCCATGAAACACGTTGCATTTAGTTAGTCTAAATAATTTCGCTTTTGTAACATAATTGAATAGATAAATACTAACTCGAACGTAAAGTCTATTATGTTGAGCTAATTGTCCATATTTCGGTGCTAATCGCTGCCTAAATTTGTATTAAAGAAAATGGATAAAACTTGTATTAAAACAAGTGATTCCTTTTATAAACAAATTTATTGAATACAAATATTAATCATGAAACAGATATTTTTTATTTTAATTTTAATGACACCGATTATGACACAGGCACAAGCACAAGCACAAACAACAGAAACACAGCGTATTGAAACAATAATTAATCATTATTTTGATGGAATAGTTAATCATAAACCTGAGGGTTTTGAAAAAGCATTTACGAAAACAGCAACGATGAAATCATTTGATAATGAATATTCAGAAGTGAATGCAATTGAGGCGTTAAGTTCGTACGTCACCGCTAACGAACCTGTCAAAACCAAAACGAGTATTACTTCGATTAGTATCATAGAGAATGCTGCAAGTGTACAGTTAACGTTGGAATATGAAACCTTTTCATTTATTGATTTTATGCATTTGCTAAAGATTGATGGCGAATGGAAAATTGTTAGCAAAACATATACGACTAAGAAGAAAGATTTTTAATCGGTTGACGGTTTCGTAGTATTTTTTAAATAATTATCGACTTTACTATCGCTTTTCTGCGGTGGTAAAGTTGTTATTTTATAACAATTTTTGAATTTTTGTCTTGACGTTAATTTGAAAAATTAGTAGATTTTTTTTGCAAAAAAAACATTGATTATCAAATACATATTTGTTTTAAATCTAAATAATTCAAATGATATTAGCTCGTTCAACATTCAAGTATCGTAAACAAGTTCTTATTGAAAAGATTAAGATTCGACCACCTTTTAGGTATGAAGCTATTTTTCAAAATAGTGGTTGTTTTATCTATTTCAAGAATCAAGCACCTAAATTACTTTCAGCAGAAAACAACATTCAAATAAAGGAAAAAGAAGCGGTATTACTTAAATGTGGTAACCATTTTCTGGATTTGTTGCGAGAGAAAGAAAATGGCGAAGTTGAAGTCATTGTGATTCACTTATTTCCTGAAGTATTAAAAAAATTATACATCGGAGAATTACCTGCAATCATTGAGAAACAAACGAACAATAAGCGATGTCAAGTCATTGCATCAAATGACGTTATTGCAAAATTCATAGATTCATTGGAATTTTATTTTCAAAACCCATCTTTGGTTAATAATGATTTATTGGAATTGAAAATCAAAGAACTCATATTATTGTTGGTTCAGTCTAAGAATGTGCATTCGATTTTGGAATTAATCGCTGATTTATACACACCAAAAGCGGTTCAATTAAAGGAAGTTATTGAGTTACATTTGTTTTCTAATCTAAAGTTGAATCAGTTGGCAAAGCTTTGCAATCAGGGTTTATCGTCTTTCAAGCGAGAATTCAAAAAAGAGTTTAATGATAGTCCAACGAATTATATTATTGGCAAAAAAATCGAAAAGGCGAAAGAGTTATTAAGCATGACCAAACTCTCTATCAATGAAATCGCTTACGAAGTTGGTTTTCAAGATCAGTTGTATTTTACTCGACTTTTCAAAAAAAGAACAGGAACAACGCCTTCTAATTTTCGTTTAGGGAAATAGGTTTAATTTTTTTTGTAAATTTGGTTGTAACACAATTTGCCAATCACCAACTACAAAAAACCATGAATAACGTTTACAAAGAATTTTTCGAAGTCCTCAAATCCTATTTAGTAGAATTAGGCATTGAGGAAAAACACAAAGGAATTGAAGGTTGTAGCAAGGCAGAAATTCAAGCACTTGAAAAACGAGTTGGTCAATTACCACTTGCTTATAAGGAGTTTTTGAGTAGTATTGGTAAGCAATTTCTGTTTGAATTTATGGATGCGGAAGATATGGCATTCGATGATCTTGACTATATTGAGGAATTTGGAAAGGAAGTTTTTGAGGAAAATAAATTGGTGATTGAAAGACCTTACATGGTGATTTCGGAAAGGCGAAATGAATATATTTCGCTTATATACCTTGACTCAGACGATAATCCGAAAGTTTGGATTATGACTGAATATTGGGACGACAATGATGACGGGGAAAATTTAGTCGTTAGAACAGAATCTTTTACAGATTTAATCTTAGCCTTTTTTAGTCAAATGCTTGGTTATTATACAGCAGGTTTTCATTTCGTTACAGCAGAAGACCAAAAGGATGAAGATGTTATCAAAAAAAGATATATGAAATGGTATAAAAGTTTGGTCAAAATTGAAAAACAAATTGAGGAAAATCAAACAGATAATCCATTTATCAAAGAATTAAATGAGCGACTTTTAGGTTATTATCTTCCAAGTAAACCGTTCATCCTTGATGAATTAGCTGATTTTGAATACAAATATTTTAGTTGGTTTATAAAAAGCAAACGTAAATTAAAAGCATTTAAGATACAAGATGAGATTAAAATTGTATTAGATAATTACAAAGCAGAGTATCAAAAAATGGCTAATAGAGGTTCATTCTCTGAAAGAAATAAAGAAGGGCTTTTTGCACTTTTAGTCATCTTAGTTTTAATATTGATTGCAATCGGAATCAATTTCATTTTGCTTCTTTTAACTTAAAAAAATAGTTTGTCCTTTTGATAATTAGTGATAACCTTACGTTGAGCGGCAATCAACTTAAGGGAAATTTTAAAAATTGAACCGCAGAGTATCGAATATTGAAATTGAGTGATGGTTTGTTTTGAATGTTTGGAAATGATATATTGATGAATTATTTTGTAGTTTTGACTATGATTTGTAGTCGAAGGTGTGGATATGTCGATGTTGGTGGTAAGCAAATAATTAAGGAAATTATTGACTGTAAATTTAGTTTCTGCCTTTAAACAGAAATCAAACTACTCTATGTAGAAAATATGTAAAATCTAAATGTCACTTAAAAACTCTTAAAACAAACAGCTTATATTATATGAAAAAAATACTCAATGTAATAACTAAAGAAATTTCATTATTTAACTTGAAGTTTTGAGAGTCTTCAAAAAAGTGTGTCAGTAAACTTTTCCACAACGTTTTAAAAGCTTTTGCTGTTCTAAATATTTGGTTGAATACGCTACCTTTACGATGCTTTCAACTCGAATTTATAATTATTAAAGTCAACAATGATAATAGAATACAAAAAACTGAGCTATAAAAAGAAAGTGATTTTTGAAAAAATGACTTTGAGAAATTTTGATAGAATGGCGAAAGTCTTCGATGAAAATGAGGCTTGTTTTATGTATTTGCAAGAAGGTTCTTTTCAGTTTAGAACGCCTGAACGAGTCATTCAATTCAATGTTGGTGACGGATTATTAGCGAAATGTAGTAATTATTTCTTTGAACAAACGAAAGCGGAGCACCAACAAATCACAAAATCAAAAGGTATTGGAATTTATCTTTATCCTGAGATTATTAAAGAATTATTTGATTTTGACTTATCCGTTTCTGACTTTGAAACAGATTATGATACGACGCTAATCAATGTCGATGCTTTAATGGAAAACTTCATTAATGGTATTGATTTCTTGTTAGAAAATCCATCAGTTTCGAGTGATTCAATGATAAAAATTAAACTTAAAGAGTTTCTATTATTGCTATCTAAAACAGAAAATGCACCTTCTCTTTTAGACTTTGTCGCATCACTATTCAAGCCTTATGAATACGATTTTAAGCAAGTAATTGACCAAAATATATTCTCAAATTTATCTACTAATGAATTGGCAAGCCTTTGCGGTATGAGTATTTCTACCTTTCAAAGAACATTCGCCAAAGTCTTTAATCAAACGCCTGCCAAATACATTCTTGAGCAAAGAATGTTAAAAGCCAAAAGGTTATTAGCCAATAAAAATAATCGTATTGTTGATATTGCTTACGATTGCGGTTACCAAAGTATCTCTACATTTAACCGATTATTCAAAAAGTCATTTGATTTATCTCCTTCCGAATTTCGATTGACCAAAATTGAGCATTAATTGAATAAATCTGCAAATCCATTCCTGTAATTCTCCCTTAGTTTTGTATTAGATTTTTAAACAAAAGTCTATTCAATCAAAAAACTAAGTGATGAAAGTAGTAAGTCTATTATCAACAATAGACTTTATTCTAAAATGGTTTCGTAATGAATGGGAATTTAGATTTTATTGCTAATCGAGGCGGCAAAAACGGAGTGTAGCCTTGCTACATGAGTATTTTGCTAACAGCCTGTCCCGAAACCTCGTGGAAAGAGTAGC